>CACETT010000011.1 GCA_902562525.1 uncultured Alphaproteobacteria bacterium | reverse complement strand
GCATAGCGTTCCAAACCGCTAACAGTGAGATTCGCAATCCGGATGGCTCTATCGTGTTTAGCGCAAGCAATATCAAAGTCCCCAAGGACTGGTCACAAGTTGCAATTGACGTGCTTGCCCAAAAATATTTTAGAAAAGCTGGAGTTCCCACCATAACCCGGCCAAAAAAGGAAAAGGGCATTCCAGATTGGCTACAGCCCAAAGAGCCTGATGAGGCGGCCCTAAACGAACTCGGCGAGGACGAGCGTTTTGGTGGTGAAACAAGCGCAACCCAAGTTTTTGATCGGATGGCCGGCACATGGGCCTACTGGGGTTGGAAAGCGGGATTTTTCGATACAGAAGCTGATGCACTCACCTTCCACGACGAACTTTGCTATATGCTGGCCGCGCAAGCGGCAGCGCCCAATAGTCCGCAGTGGTTTAATACGGGGCTTCATTGGGCATACGGAATAGATGGCCCACCCCAAGGACATTTCTTCGTGAATTACACGAATGGTGAGCTGGAGGCCTCCGGATCAGCCTACGAACACCCGCAACCGCACGCTTGCTTCATCCAGGGCGTGAAAGACGACCTAGTAGGCGAGCAAGGTATAATGGATTTATGGGTCCGAGAAGCGCGCTTGTTCAAATATGGTTCAGGCACAGGGTCAAATTTTTCTGACATTCGCGGCGAAAATGAGCCCTTATCTGGGGGGGGGCATTCTTCGGGCTTGTTAAGTTTTCTCAAGATCGGAGACCGGGCCGCTGGCGCAATAAAATCTGGTGGAACTACGAGGCGTGCAGCAAAAATGGTCGTCGTAGACGTAGATCATCCTGATATTGAAGGTTTCATTAATTGGAAGGCGACCGAGGAGCAAAAAGTTGCCGCGCTGGTTGCCGGATCAAGATCAATGGCAGAGCACCTAAAGGCGGTATTGGCTGCTTGCCAAAACGGAGGCAAGGGAAGATTTGAAGTTTCCGACAACCCCCATTTGAAAAGCGCGTATGCAGCGGCAAGAAAAGCTCACATTCCCGAAAACTGCATCCAGAGAGTAATAGAGCTAGCGCGTCAAGGAATTGTAGAAATTGAGTTTTGTGCCTATGACACGGACTGGGACTCAGAAGCATATAGAACCGTTTCCGGACAAAATGCCAATAATACCATCCGGGTTAGCAATAGCTTTATGGCAGCTGTTGAAAAAGATTCTGATTGGTCGCTCCTCCGCCGCACCGATCAGTCAACTCACAGGACAATCCCTGCAAGAAGCCTGTGGAATCAAATGGGAATGGCGGCATGGCAATCGGCAGATCCAGGAGTACAATTTGATACAACCATCAATGAGTGGCATACCTGCCCAGAGTCTGGACGAATTCGAGCCTCCAACCCGTGCTCTGAATATATGTTCCTGGACGATACTGCCTGTAACCTTGCTTCGTTAAATTTGCTAGCTTTTAGAAGTACCAAGGGTGACTTTCGTATTGACGAATATCAGCACGCCATAAGGCTATGGACGATAGTCTTGGAAATTTCTGTCCTAATGGCCCAGTTTCCTTCCGAGGAAATAGCCAAAAAATCGTACCGATACCGGACCCTTGGCCTTGGATATGCTAACCTAGGAGGCCTCTTGATGGCATCGGGGCTTCCATATGACAGCACCGAGGGAAGAGCGCTCGCTGGAGCACTGACCGCTGTGATGACGGCAACATCTTACCGAACCTCCGCTGAAATGGCAGAGGAGCTAGGAAGTTTTCCAGGCTTTCAGGATAACGCTCAAGCCATGCTGAAAGTAATGAGAAATCACCAACGGGCCGCTCATGGTCTTGTCGAAGGATATGAGGGATTAACAATCCTTCCGGTACCGCTTGATATCGAAAACTGCCCAGTCCCTGACCTTGTAGAGGCTGCACAGAGAAGCTGGGACGAAGCAGTGGAGATGGGAGAAGCCCATGGATACCGAAATGCGCAAGCCACTGTCATAGCCCCTACCGGCACTATTGGCCTTGTCATGGACTGCGACACAACAGGGATAGAGCCAGATTTTGCACTGGTAAAATTTAAAAAATTGGCAGGTGGCGGATATTTTAAAATTATCAATCGCATTGTGCCTGAAGCGCTGGCCTCACTAGGCTATAAAGAAACCGAAATTACAGAGATTAGCGCTTATGCCGTCGGCCATGGAACCTTAAATGGATGCCCAACAATTGATCATGATGCTCTCACTGAAAAGGGCTTTACCAAGGAAGTCATTCACAAAATCGAAGAAGTCATTTCAGATGCCTTTGACATTCGCTTTGTATTCAACAAGTGGACCCTGGGCGAGGAATTTTGCGTTAATCAACTAGGCCTATCGGATGAACAGTTAAACTCGACACAATTCGACATGCTCAACTGGCTTGGTTTTAGCAAAAATGAAATTGAGCAAGCAAACCTCTACTGTTGTGGAGCGATGACACTAGAGGGAGCACCATATCTTAAAACGGATCACCTATCAGTCTTTGATTGCGCCAATCCGTGTGGCCGGGTGGGAACTCGTGCCTTGTCATGGCAGAGCCACATTGAAATGATTGCTAGCGCCCAAAGTTTTGTTTCGGGAGCAATTTCAAAAACTATCAACATGCCGAATAAGTCAACGGTGGAAGATTGTTCCGCGGCATACCTGATGTCCTGGAAAATGGGCGTAAAAGCTAACGCCCTCTACCGGGATGGCTCAAAATTGAGTCAACCTCTGTCTGCCTTAGTTGATGACCAAGATGAACAGATCTCCACAATTGACTCAGCCGCAGACTTGCCGCAAGAGGAAGCGACTGTCCCAGAACGCATAGTCGCCCATGCCCTCCAACAAGAACGACAAGCAAGAGAAAAACTTCCTCATAGAAGAAAAGGCTACACTCAGAAAGCCATGGTAGGAGGCCATAAAGTATATCTACGCACTGGTGAATACGAAAATGGCGAACTCGGGGAAATTTTTATAGACATGCATAAGGAGGGGGCTGCCTTTCGAAGCCTAATGAATAATTTTGCAATTGCAATATCGATAGGGCTGCAGTACGGCGTGCCTTTGGAAGAATATGTAGACGCCTTTACTTTTACGCGATTCGAACCCAGCGGATTGGTGAATGGCAATGACTCCATCAAAATGTCCACCTCCATATTGGATTATGTCTTTCGGGAACTTGCCATCTCATATCTTGATAGAAATGACTTAGCCCATGTTGAAAGTGATGATTTATTGCCTGATAGTGTTGGACAAGGAGACCATGGAGGCCTAGAGCAACATGAAAATAGTCAGCACGCCCCCTCCTCAGATTTGCAATCTCTAGTTAGTCCAGGGTATGTCCGCGGACGTTTAAGGGTTCTCGAGGGAGGCGCAATCTCACAGGAGAAAGAAGATGTTTCCCAGATCCACAACGAAGATGCCTCAACTATGGCATTGCCCGTGTCGTCGGGAGCAGCCCAAGGAGCTGTGTCCGTTGGGGCGGCGGTCATTGGAGGAGGAGCAGCCGAAGCGCAACTATCACGATCTCGGGAAGCTAGGATTAAAGGGTATGAGGGCGATCCATGTTCAGAATGCGGTAACTTCACACTCGTTCGGAATGGAACCTGCCTAAAATGTAACACTTGCGGCTCCACTAGCGGCTGTTCATAAAGGGTTTCGACAAAAAGCTCCGTTTGATATAGAAAGGGGGCACTTCAGAGTCCAACAGCACGCACCTTCCCTCGGTTTACATATTAATGCACCCATATAGATCTCATAACTGTGGCGAACTACGCCGTGATCAGATAGGCCAAGAGGTTCGCCTATCAGGTTGGGTGCATAGTAAACGAGACCACGGAAACCTGCTGTTCTTAGATCTCAGGGACCAATACGGACTCACACAAACGGTTGTAGAGACCGAGTCAACTATGTTTAAGCTGGCAGAGAGTGTCAGAGTAGAAAGTGTAATCACCGTCACAGGTAGGGTCGTCGAACGCTCTGCCGAAACTATAAATAATAAATTGCCGACCGGACACGTTGAAATCACCATCGCTGACCTCAAAATTGAATCAGCAGCAGACACCCTCCCTATGCAAGTTTCGGGAGGCCAAGTCCCAGGCGAGGACATACGGCTTAAATACCGTTTCCTCGATCTACGCCGGAGACAAATGCAACAAAACATTCAACTTCGAAACAACGTAATTACCAGCATCAGAGAACTCATGACGGAACAGGGGTTTATGGAATTTCAAACCCCAATCTTAACTTCCTCAAGCCCAGAAGGAGCTCGCGACTATTTGGTCCCTAGCAGGGTACATCCAGGAAAATTTTACGCCCTCCCGCAAGCGCCACAGCAATTCAAACAACTAATTATGGTTTCCGGCTTTGACCGTTATTTCCAAATTGCACCCTGCTTCAGAGATGAAGATGCAAGGGCAGATAGAAGCCCTGGAGAATTTTATCAACTAGACGTGGAAATGGCCTTTGCCACTCAAGACGATGTTTTTGACGCTATCGAACCTGTTTTGTACAAGATTTTTAGCAAATTCAGTTCGTGGAAAGTAACTGAACCTCCATTCCCTAGAATAGCCTTCCGTGACGCCATGCGCCTATATGGGACGGACAAACCGGATCTTCGAAACCCGCTAATTATATCAGATGTGACAGAATACTTTCTAATGCCCGAAGTCACCTTCAAGGCATTCCGTAATCAGATCGAGAAGGGTGCAGTTGTTAAGGCAATTCCAGCGCCTGCAACGAACAGCCGTCCAAGAAGTTTTTTTGACAAACTGAACGACTGGGCTAAAGCCCAGGGCGCCCCAGGCCTAGGGTACGTCACCTTTGACGAATCTGGCACAGGAAAGGGTCCAATCGCAAAATTCATTCCTCGGGAGATTCAACAAAAAATCAAGGAAACCATGGACATTGGAGCTGGGGACACTGCTTTCTTTGTCTGTGACCAGCTTCATTTAGCTGCAGCCTTTGCCGGTAATGTCCGCACCAAACTTGGCGCCGAATTAGACTTACTTGAGAAAGACGTCTTTAGGATGTGCTGGACCGTCGACTTTCCAATGTACGAGAGAGATCCCGAATCTGGAGAAATTAAATTCAGCCATAACCCGTTCTCCATGCCACAAGGAGGCAAAGACGCACTTGATACAGAGGATCCATTGGACCTTCTTGCATACCAATACGACATTGTCTGCAATGGAGTGGAATTATCCTCTGGAGCGATTAGGAATCATCAGGCTGACACCATGATAAAAGCTTTCCAAATCGCAGGCTATTCTGAGCAAGACGTCGTAGAGAAATTCGGAGGGATGCTAAGAGCATTCCAGTTCGGTGCACCACCCCACGGTGGCCTTGCACCAGGAATAGACCGAATAGTGATGCTAATTGCCAATGAACCCAATATTCGAGAAGTGACACTCTTTCCAATGAATCAACAAGCACAAGACTTATTGATGAGTGCACCAAGTGAGGTTAACCCGAGGCAACTCAAGGAATTATTTTTACACGTTCAAACACCGCCCAAGGGTCCTAAGAGCTAGACTGCCTGATCTGGCTTCCTTCCCCAATACAAACTCAAACAGCAGAGAGGGCTTCTAATACTTTTTCTGCGTGGCCCGGCACCTTTACCTTTCTCCAAATTTCCTTGAGATACCCTTTCTGGTCAATAAGAAAAGTTGAACGTTCTATTCCCATATATTTTCTCCCATACATATTCTTTTCAACCCAAACACTGTAAGCCTCACAGACAGCCCCGTCGCTATCCGATAGCAAATCCATTTTCAAAGAATGCTTAGCTATAAATTTCACATGGCTAGACACATCATCTTTAGAAACCCCAAGCACAAGAGCATTCTGCTTACCAAATTTCTTGCTCAATTCGCTGAAAGCAACGGCTTCTTTAGTGCAACCTGGTGTATCGTCCTTAGGATAAAAATAAAGTATCACAGCCTTTCCCCTGCATGATTTCAGACTGATGTCCTTGCCATTTGAAGAAGGTAGGTTAAATTCTGGAGCCTTTGCGCCAACCGTTATCGCATCTGTCATCTTAGCATTCTCCTATGAAATGGGATTTCTACACAACCGTATACTCACCAATTAACCTTACAAAGTGCCCGTGCGTGGAAATTTGGTGCCCCCTTAGTTTGTCTCGAAGGCCATTAAAGTCAACAGCCCTGCAATTGCGAACCAAAACTTCCCGCAAGCCACTCGGCGCCGATTCCTCATTCAATACACCTGTGAGACAGATTCTACTAAGGGACTGAACTTGCAGGAAAAATTCTAATGATTCGGAAAGCTCTGTTAATGTAGATCCATCTACGTGCCCGGATTTAGATAACTTTGCAAAAAACTTGAGAGTGTTTGGATCCAAAACAGATGGCTCCTGTCCACCATTCTGAAGCTGCATATATTGGACCAAAAAGTCCAAATCAAATAACCCTCCCTGGGAATGTTTAATATCCCAAAGCCCTGCTGTCGGTCGTTCACGCCAAACCTTTTCCCGCATAGCTAAAATATCGCTCCGAAGATTTTCTAGGGTATAGGCCTCGCACAAAACATTACGAATAAGACCCTTGATTCTCCGGGTTAGTGCTTTGGGCCCTGCAACAACACGAGCCCTTGTTAACGCCATGAGTTCCCATACCCAGGCTTCCTTTTTATAATAATGCTCGAGGCGCGAAAAATCTGAGACCAGCGGACCACTCGACCCCATAGGTCGTAAACGTACATCAATTTCATACAGCTGACCGTGCCCTGTCTGAGCCGAAAGAGCCGTTATTAGCCTCTGGCAAAGTCTGGCATAATAGGTAGAAGGTGGGACCTTTCTATCACCATTTGAAAGCAATTCATTATCCGCTCTATACACAAAAACTAAATCTAGATCTGAGCCTCTTGTTAAAATCTCACCTCCCAACTTTCCAAAGCCTAAAACACATAATTCGCCGTTTGGCAAAATGCCATAAGTCTTTTGAAACTCCTGACTTACCGCTGTGAGAGTGGCCTCAATCAAGAGGTCAGCAACGCTGCTAAGAATTTGGCCTCCGTCCAGGCAGCCAAGAACGCCGCTCAGCTGCCTAACGCTGGTTAGGAACTTGATATCCCCCGACCATCTGCGAGTAATGTTCAAGAAATCCTGAAAATCGTTAGCAAATCCAAGTTTCTCCTCCAAACTGTCCACCAGATGACCTTTTTTAAAAGCAGGGGCGCTCACCTCTTCCTCAATCAACGCGTCTAAAAGATCACCCCGCTGTGCTAGATATCCGGACAAACGGGGTGCCGTTCCCATTATTTCAGCAACCACACGTAACAATTTGGGAGACGCCTGAAATAACGAAAACAATTGGATCCCAGCAGGCAAATTCTGCAAGAACTCATCGAATTTTATAAATGCAGCATCGGGATCACTTGTCTGAGCTAATGCCAGTAAGAGACTCGGCATAATTTGGGTGAGAATCTCGCGCGCACGAACGCTTCGAGTAGCCTTTAGCTCACCACGGTGCCACTTTCGGACAACGTAAGATAGGTGCGAAGCACGGGAGAACCCCATACCCTCCAAAGTGATTAAAGTCGCCGGATCATCCTCTATGCCTGTGAAAACTAAATTCCCGCGTATTCCCGTATAGCCTTCTCGAGAAACTGAAGATTTGAACAAGTCTCTATAATTTATTGATACACAATCGAGCACCCCGGCCACCGAGATCATAAAATCTCCAGGATTTTCGTATCCCATAAAAACGGAAAACTTATTAAAAGAATCTTCTCTATCCGGGAGGACGTGTGTCTGTCTATCCTCAACCATTTGAAGACGGTTCTCCACTCTTCGTAAAAACCAGTATGCGTTCGTCAATTTTTCACAAACGCTCTTTGTTATCAGCCCCTCCTCTGAAAGTATACGTAATGCGTCAACGGTGGAGCGTCGCCGAACTTCACGCATTCTTCCACCCCAAATTAACTGCAAACTTTGAGCAAAAAATTCTATTTCTCTGATTCCTCCACGACCGAGTTTCAGATTATGGCCATGTATTGAATCATTACCCCTAAAATTGGAGTCTATCTGGCTCTTTATTGAATGGATGTCATCTAGCGCGGCAAAATCAAGGGTCTTACGCCAAATAAACGGCTCTAATTTCCGCAAAAATGATTCACCAGCTGCGATATCTCCTGCTACCGGGCGTGCTTTGATAAATGCTGCACGTTCCCAATTTTGCCCCACACTTTCGTAGTAAACCTCGGCGGCATCCGTTGAGACAGCCAAGGGCATCGATAGCGGATCTGGCCGCAATCTCAAATCTGTCCGAAATACATACCCATCGCTAGTCCGCGTTTCCAATAACTCGACAAGCCTCTGGGTCAGACGAGAGAATACTGCGGAAAGACGATCATTCAAGCCAGACTCGCAGTTGTTCGGGTCAAATAAGACAATTAAATCTACATCACTGGAAAAATTCAGATCTCCACCACCTAGTTTTCCAAGACCCAAAATAATTAGACCACTTCCTTGAGCGGGATCCGATTGCTGCCCTAGGGAAAGATCTTCCTCGACCGAAGCCATAGCCAATAAATTCTTTATGCACACCTCCAATACAGCCTCGGCGAATTCCGTCTGAGCAGCAGCAGCCGCTCTTGTATCCCACACGCCAAGTAACTCCGCTATCCCAACCAGAAGAGACTGTTTGCGCCGAAGGATGCGGAGAGATCGCGAGAGAGAAGACAAAAAGGCCTCATTCGGGCCAGTTAAGCCTGCCAGAAGCCCTGTCTCGCGCAACAAGTCCTCATAAGTCTCCTTTAAATCTCTACAGACCATAGTTTTTACAAATTCAGGCTCACTGAACATGCAAGAACTCAGGTATGGCGAGTTGCCAAATACCATCAATAATAATCGCTCAAAATAATTGATCCCAGCGGCTAAATTTTCTGTGTTCTGCCCGAAAAGCTGATTCCAACGACGCAATTCTTCCTCTGCACGGCCCTCATCAGAAGGCTGCGGCCATTGCTGCAGATGCGAAATAACACTAGGGTGGAGTTTCATAAAAATCCTAATCTACCGCCTGTATTCATAGAACCCGTGAGCTCAAACCCTAATAATAAATATAAGTCACTTAAATTGGCTATTCCTATTCTTCGGAATATGCTGCAGGTCTTAGGCAGCGTCCTTGCGCTTGCAATCATCATACTAACATTTTTGTTGTGGCGGATGTCAGATGGCCCCGTTTCCTTGACCTTTCTCCGCCCACACCTTGAACAGCTACTAAATGTCGAAAGTTCTGCCACCCAAGTTACGTTCGAAAGCTTGCAAGCCTCCTGGCAGGAGTGGGCGCCATATGTTGTCTTCACTGGTCAAAATCTCTCGGCAAATACAACAGATGGAAAAGTAAATGCTGTGGCTGAGGTATTTTCGGCCCGGCTTAGCGTCCCCGCCTTATTGCGTGGGAATATCACATTTACGAAAGTAGATATAAGCAGTCTTAATCTTGAAATAGTTAGACCAGTAATAAGGACAGATCCAGCACCTGATACCAAATCTGGTTTTAATTACTACTTGGAATCGGCGTTGCCACAGCTATCCCACGCCATCACTGAAATCTCCCCTGAGTCTGCGCTTCCACGAATAGAAGAACTCAATGTTGCCAATACCCATTTAGCCGTACTCGACTCTTCCCACTTATCTATATGGGAAGCAACCAGCAGAGAATGGTATTTAACACAATCAGATCAGGGCGTAACTATATTTATCGCGTCCACTCTTAATATGGGAGAGGAAGAGGTCCGCATAGGTTTAAAAGCAAATTACTCAAAAGATGACAGGGTTTGGAAAACTAAATTTTCCTTTTCTGATTTTAAACCTAATCAATTCCAGTTTATCTCCAAAAATCTTGAAAATTTGGCTTATCTTAACGCAACTCTTTCTGGCACTTTTTCAACAAGCTTTGAAAAACTCTCTGACATAAAAAAAATTGAATTTGAGCTATTTTGTCCGGAAGGCTCAGTTACTTTTAACGACCAGTCAATGTTTTTTGGTGAGCACCAAGTAGAAAACCTGTATATGGCAGGTTATTTTAATAACCAAAACCCATCAATTTTCCTTGAGACTTTCGAAGGAACGATTGATGATTCCCAAATAAATGGCAACGCCTCCCTAACCAACTTATACTCTAACCCCCACATTAATGCATCCCTTGAGGCCCATCAAATCCCAGTTGGTCAACTTTCCACACTTTGGCCCCAGAATCTTGCCAACGGCACACGGACCTGGGTTTTAGAAAACATTTCAGGGGGAACTCTTGAGGCCATTACTGCATATCTGGATTTCTCAGTTAGTGATCTGGAAAGGGACAATTTAGAGCGTAATCAAATATTTGGGACATTCAGAGTGAATGATACCGAGGTTGAATATATAAATGGGCTTCCCCCCGCTCAAAATCTTTTTGCTGATGGCTGGTTTGACGGAGTTGATCTTCATATCAACATCGAAACGGGGAAAATTCTCGAACAAGAAATTGATGGAACAACATTGGAATTCTCAGACGTCTACACGGGGAAGGAGATTGGATTTTTAACTCTTCGTTCACACGGCCCCCTGTCTGACCTTACTATTTTTCCTGGATTTTCCGCGAAGTTTATCGAGTGGTTTAAATCTAAACAAAATCAACAACTCAATGGAATGGCAAAGGCCAACCTAAATGTTCATTTCCCTTTGATCAGCGGCCTAACGGTGCAAGACCTGACCACCAAAGGGGAGGTCACCTTTCAACAACTTACACTGCAAAGAAACGAACACATCCTTGGCCAGCGCCAACTTAATATTATGGACGGCACTGGAAGAGTTTTTTTTGGCGAACACAAACTAAGTGGGCACGTTGAGGCCATTGTTAACCAAACGCCAGTTGCAATTGAGTGGAGCACAACGCGAAATAGCGGGCCATCCGACCCAATAGGAAGCGCCGTTATTCGCACCACTTTAACTGAAAATTTTGGGGAGGGACTAGAGAATTTCTTTCTCTTTGCTGATGGCGAGGTAGCACTAGAGATAACCATTAATGCGTTTACAGATGGCCACCAAACCGCACTTATAAATATAGATGCGGCAGGCTTAGCAGCCTCATTTCCTAGCATAAATTTTGAAAAAAAAATCGGCGACCCAGTTGATATCTCCAGTCACGTTAACCTTGACGCATGGAAACTTTCCTCCCCAATGACATTCCATATCAGCGGGGAAGATCTAAAAGGGGCCGTAACAGTTGAACTTAATGAAACTAATAGTATCACGAAAATTTCCTTGCAAGATATTGCCTACAAAAACGAAAAAATAACAGCCGACATATTATTTAACGATAACAAAATTTATGAAATTGACCTTGGCATGAAATTCCTAGCTATGGATTTACTTGAATTAAGAAAAGAAAATCCGCAAATAAAATTGCGCAAGGGACGTTTATCTGTAGACAAATTAACGACTGGGGAAATGACCACTTTCTCTAATACGGAGATACAATACGACGCCCTTACAGAAGACGGGGTTGATATCTTACTAAATTCACAAGACTTAACGCTCTCACAACCCCTGATTAACCTATTCGACAACATCCAGGAGGCAACAACTCTAGCAGGTGGTGGAGCATTAAATCTATCTGGAAAGATAGGAAATCTCTATTCTTCTAATGGAGACATTCTTCATAACATCCGAGTGGAAATCTCCATTCAGGGTGACGAGTTAATCCGGGCTAGAATAGAAGGATACTTTAACGAGCAAGAGAAAGTTCGCCTAGAAATCACAGGATCTGGTGCGAAACAAAAAATAATAATTGCATCGGAAAATGCTGGCGAGTTTCTGCAAATTCTTGGGGTGACATCAAATCTAGTTGGCGGACAACTATATTTAGCAGCCAGTTACGGGAGCAATTCCGATGAAAATATGCTTGAGGGCCAATGCATTATAGAAGATTTTCACGTAACCAACACCCCCATCCTAGCTCAATTGCTCTCCATGTCCCTGCCCGTAAACGTCTTTGAGTTACTGGCGGGAAAGGGCGTGCCCTTTGCGAGGCTTAATGCGCCGTTTCGTTACAAGAACTCCAACCTAGAACTCCTTAAGGCAAGGGCAAGCGGCGTTTCTCTGGGAATAACCGTGGATGGGAAGGTAAACCTCGCGAGCAACTCAGCGGATATCCGAGGAACAATTATACCTGCCTATCTTTTAAATAACCTTGTGGGAACAGTACCGGTGATTGGAGACATATTAACTGGACCGGAAAAAGAAGGCATTTTTGCTGCTAACTACAGCGCTAAAGGGCCTACAGATGACCTGGAAATTTTTGTAAACCCGCTAACGGTGCTTGCCCCTGGAATATTGCGGGATTTATTTGACTTGTTTTCCCCTGATAACACACAAGCTAACGAATAACGCCATTATCAAGGTGACCCGGTCTATTTTGGCCGCAGCAAGCAGTGCCGTTTTTTTCCCGAGGAGAGTTTTACCAAACCCTGACTATTTACATCGGAAGCCGTGATTAAATAGTCAATCGAAGATATTGGAGCATCGTTTATCCTTGCGCCACCCTGTCCCACCAATCGCCTGACCTCTCCTTTGGAATTAGCCAAGCCCGCAACATTCTTATACGCTTCAAACAAGGTCAACCCTTTCACTAAGGCAGCGGCCTCAATATCAAATGTCGGAAGATCATCCCCAATAGTCCCCAAATCAAAAGTTGCATAGGCAGTTGATGCCGCCTTCTCTGATGCTTCACGACCGCGGCACAATTCCGTGGCTTTATCGGCCAGAATTTTTTTAGCCTCGTTAATTTCCGTTCCCTTTAGGGCAGAGAGCCGCCCAATCTCATCGAGAGGCATATCAGTAAATAATCCCAGAAATCTACCGACATCTGCATCCTCGACGTTACGCCAATATTGCCAATAGTCGTAGCTAGACAGACGTTCTTCGTTCAACCAGACAGCTCCTGCTGCTGTCTTCCCCATTTTCTGGCCAGAAGCCG
Source organism: uncultured Alphaproteobacteria bacterium (assembly GCA_902562525.1). Taxonomy (GTDB): domain Bacteria; phylum Pseudomonadota; class Alphaproteobacteria; order UBA7887; family UBA7887. The sequence continues at coordinate 20,447 of CACETT010000011.1, read as the reverse complement.
TCTCAAGAAGCGGCGAAGTAACTCCATACAGCGTCCTACTATCAACCCGCCTGGTTAATTCTACCCCATTAACAATATTCCCCCACTGATCGGATCCCCCTAATTGCAGCAAACAACCATGTCGCCTGGACAATTCAAGAAAATCGTAGGCCTGAAAAATCATATAATTAAATTCCAGGAAACTTAGAGGTTGCTCTCTTTCCAATCTTAGCTTGACCGAATCAAATCCAAGCATTCTATTAATTGAAAAATGTCGCCCATACTCTCTAAGAAACTCCACATAATTTAGCTCTTCCAACCACTCGGCATTGTTTACAATCACCGCGTCAGTAGGACCATCCCCAAAGGTTAAATAACGTTCAAACACCTTTCTCAAACTGAGCATATTTTTTGTTATTTCTTCATCCCCAAGCAATTGGCGACTCTGGTCGCGCCCTGAAGGGTCACCTATTTTGGTGGTCCCCCCACCCAGCAAGACAAGTGGCTTGTGTCCCGCTTGCTGCAGGTGGCGAAGCAACATAATCGGTATTAAACTACCTACATGCAAACTATCGGCAGTACAGTCAAACCCAATATAACCAACTATTGACTCTGTTCGAGCAAGATCGTCCAAACCAAGCATATCTGTACATTGATGCAGGTAACCTCTTTCAATGAAGGTCTCGAGCAATTGGGATTTTGGCTTGGCCATTGATCTTATCCACACTTATTTTTCCGACAAAATTCTATAAACCTAGTAGCATAAGCGGATTAATCCTTCTATCAACTACACAGGGAACTAATGGTGGAAAAAAGCGATGCCCCAAATCTGTGCGCACTAGGGTTAATGAGTGGCACCTCACTAGACGGTGTCGACATAGCCCAGATTACCACCGATGGAAAAAAAATAGTAGAGCTGGGGCCATCGGCAACGATCCCCTATAACGAGGAAACCCGCCAACAGCTGCTTGCAGTCTTGGGGAAAAGTAAATACTTGGAATCAACGGAAAATATGGTCACTGAAGCATACATTTCGGCTATCAGGACGTTTCTGGCAACTAATCCGACAACGATTGATAACATCGACGTGATTGGAGTTCATGGCCAAACTATCATGCATGCTCCAAATTTAGGCCAAACTATTCAAATCGGTGACCCCCAATCTCTAGCATCAGAGTTCAATACTAAAGTGGTTGGCGATTTTAGAAGTAATGACGTCGCCCACGGCGGGGAAGGAGCCCCACTCGCACCCGTATTCCATAGAGCGCTCTCTAGTAGTCTCAAAAAACCTATCGCGATTCTGAATATAGGAGGCGTCGCAAACCTTACCTGGGTCGATCACAATTCAATGATTGCATTTGATACAGGGCCAGGAAATGCACTCCTAGATGACTGGGTAGCCGAAAAAACCGAGATGAAAATGGATAAAAATGGGAAATTTGGTGAGACAGGTATTGTATCAAGAAAGGCCCTTGAGAAGTTGTTAAATGACCCGTTTTTTTCCTTACCAGCACCAAAATCTCTGGATAGAAACCATTTCAAAACAGTAAGCCGGGCTGCACTGAAGGACCTCAACCTGCAAGATGGTGCAGCTACCCTAACCGCTTTCACATCTGAAGCTATTTCCATGGGAGCCAAACAGCTTCCAAAACTACCGTGTAAATGGCTAGTAAGTGGCGGCGGTAGAAAAAATAAAACACTGATGGGCTGCTTACAAAAATCACTTTCCGCCCCTGTTGATCCTGTGGAAGTTGTAGGTTGGTCTGGCGACTCTTTGGAGGCCCAATTGATGGGGTTTTTAGCTGTTAGAACCCTTAGAAACCTGCCGCTAAGCTACCCCATGACGACTGGAGTACCGTTTCCCATGAAAGGTGGAGTATTGTTCCCATCTCCTCAAAACTAGTCACACTTGCCGCCTGGCTCAAAGGTTTCTTGCCATCCTTACCAATTAATACCGAGCTCCTTCATACGTTTTCTAACGTACTTTTCTGTGCGGTCTGAAATCTTATCTAAATACTCACCAAAAAAATGGTCGGCTCCTCGCAATTTAACATAATCAATATCAACGAACCTTTGATTAGATAATTTTTGAGCCAACTTAGCCACATCGGGCTCAGATACTATCTCATCAGACGTCCCCTGAATCACCATCCCTGAAACAGGGCAAGGGGCAAGAAACGAGAAATCGTATATATTTGCAGGTGGAGCAATATTCACAAAGCCTGTTATCTCTGGGCGTCTCATAAGAAGCTGAAATGATATCCAAGCTCCAAAAGAAAACCCACTCACCCAACAGGCGCGGGCATCCCCATTAAAACTCTGCATCCAATCCAAGGCTGAAGCAGCGTCACTTAGCTCACCTTGCCCGAAATCATATTCGCCCTGACTTCGTCCAACCCCCCGGAAATTAAATCTAAGTGTAGAAAAACCCATTGAGGAAAACGTCTGGAAAACACGATAAACGACTTTATTGTTCATATTTCCCCCATGTTCTGGGTGGGGGTGCAAAACTATAGCCAAAGGGGCATCTTCACCCTTTCCATGTTGGTATCGGCCTTCCAGTCTTCCTTCAGGGCCATTCAATATCACCTCTGGCACAGCGCCTTCTCCTCAATCAATGGTTGCAACATCCCAAACTTCCAGCCACCTAATAGGCCTGCCCACAGGAAAAACAACGACCAAATTCTTGACTGGGTTAATCAAGAATCTTATATCCACGACTATACCTTCCTGAACTGGAGGCGAAACTTAAGCCATTTTCTACCTCAGTCCCGTATCATACCACAATAAGCATCATGATTTTCAAGAATATGCGTAATCAAATTTCGGTAATTTTAGAGCACGATCCAGCTGCTCGATCCCCCCTTGAGGTAGTTTTTTGCTACCCAGGATTTCACGCCATGGTTTTCTACTGGGCCAGCAATCGAGCCTGGAAAAACAACTTTAAATGGCTAGGCAGGTTTATTTCACATTTGGGGAGGGTCTTGACGGGCATAGAAATTCATCCCGCCGCAATTATTGGACAACGTCTATTCATTGACCACGGGATGGGAGTAGTCATTGGCGCCACCACAGAAATTGGAGATGACGTAACCCTGTACCAAGGTGTCACACTCGGTGGAACATCGTTAGAGCGCGGCATCAAACGCCACCCAACACTGGAAAATGGTGTAATCGTAGGCGCGGGAGCAAAAGTTTTAGGGCCAATTACCATTGGAAAAAATGCCCGTATTGGATCTAATGCAGTGGTCGTGGCCGATGTAGCGGCAGAAACAACAGTAGTCGGAGTACCAGCTAAAGCGGTGCGAGCCAAAAGTCACTCGCCTCAAACTGGTTTTCTAGCATATGGAACACCGGAAAACATCCCTGATCCAGTGGCGAAAGCACTTGAGAAAATGCTTGAGCAAGTTCGGGAGCTAGATTCCCGAATCAAGAATCTGGAAGAAAGATCTAATACGGTAGATTCTGGCAAGGATGAGGGTCCTGACTCTTAATACGAAGAGACCTCACAGACTGCTTTGCAACAAGGCGTTTTTCCACTGTAAAGGTTGTAAATCTAGATGACTAGAAAGCTAAATACCAATCGCTATCTAGACTACAATGCAAGCGCGCCCATTCGGCCCAATGTGATAAGCGCTATGCAAGAGGCGATGCACCTTGTAGGAAACCCCTCCTCAGTCCACAAACATGGGCGGGAAGTTAGCAAGAGCCTCGCTGAAGCTCGGGATATCCTAACCGAAACCGTTGGAGCCAAGAATAGCAGGGTCATATTTACTAGCGGAGGAACTGAATCCAACAACTTAGCATTACATGGGCGCAAGATTGGCACTACCATGGTTTCGGACATCGAACATGACTCAGTACTATTTGCCGCAGACGCCCAGCACCGTATTTCCGTAAATTTGGACGGGGTCGTCGATCTAACTCGATTTGAGGAAATATTTTCTCGACGAACTAGTCCTTCACTAATTTCAGTTATGCTAGCCAATAACGAGACAGGTGTAATCCAGCCCCTTCATGAAATCAGTTCCATAGCCCACCACCACGGCTGCCTTGTCCACTGTGATGGGGTTCAAGCCCTTGGAAAGATGGATATCAATATGTCCGACCTAGGTGTGGATTTACTATCACTTTCAGCCCACAAAATCGGTGGCCCAAAGGGCGTTGGTGCACTAATCATATCTGATAACGTGAAAATTGGTCCACAGCTAATAGGGGGTGGTCAAGAATATAGTCTCCGCCCCGGAACCGAGAATTTTATTTCAATCTCAGGTTTTGCAGCAACCTTGGCCGATATCCAGGCGCAAGCAGAGGAGATTAGCCGGATTTCAACAATGCGTTCAAATTTAGAGAATAAACTAAGGAAAGCCTTTCCTGATGTCGAAGTTTTTGGACGTAACAGCCCCCGCTTAATTAACACAACGTGTGTCCGAATGCGCGGCCTACCAGCAGAAACCCAGGTAATAGCGCTGGATTTAGCCGGAATTTCAGTCAGCGCCGGATCTGCCTGCAGCTCTGGAAAGGTAACAACGAGCCATGTGCTGAAAGCTATGGGGCTATCTTCGGCTATTGCAAACGAAACGATTCGAATTAGCATTGGATGGGGAACGACTGATGATGATATTGCAAGTGCAACAAAAGCCTGGATAGAGCTTCAAGAAAAAGCATTGTTGGGCGATTTTCTAGGGGAGCACCAAACCACATGATTACATATTCCGAAAAAGCAGAAACAGAAAAATTGAGTTTGCCAATCTACCTAGATAATCAATCCACAACTGCTACTGATCCCCAGGTCCTTGAAACTATGCTTCCATTTTTCACTGCTAAGCCTGGGAATCCTCATTCTGATGGACATCAATATGGTCAAGAAGCTATGGAAGCTGTGGAAATTTCCCGAAAAAAGGTTGCAGCCATTATAGCAGCCGATCCACGTGAAATTATTTTCACGTCAGGGGCCACCGAATCCAATAATTTAGCCCTAAAGGGGGCTGCGACTTTCTATGGGAAAAGACGGAAAAGAATTATAACTGCGCAAACCGAACACAAATGCGTAATAGAAACTTGCAAACGACTGGAAGCCAGCGGATACGAAGTTATTTTTTTACCTGTTAAAGAAACTGGGATTCTGGATTTCGAGGCCCTAAATGCCTCAGTCAATGAGGATACTTTAATAGTTTCCATTATGGCCGCTCACAACGAAATAGGTGTACTTCAGGAAATCACCGCCATAGGCGAACTTTGCAAGAAACGAGGGGCTCTATTCCATACAGATGCTGCACAGGCTATTGGTAAAATTCCGCTGGACGTACAGGCCATGAATATAGATTTGATGAGTATATCAGGCCACAAAATCTATGGGCCCAAGGGAATTGGAGCACTTTACATACGCCGGCGACCACGGGTTAGAATAAACCCATTAATAGATGGTGGAGGACAGGAACGGGGCCTCAGATCTGGCACCTTATCAACCCCGCTTTGTGTGGGACTAGGAGAAGCATGTGAAATAGCAAATCAAAATCTGAGCCATGAGCCCGCGAGATTGCTGGAATTGCGACAGCGCCTCTACGAAGGCATAATAGCGGCTATTCCAACAACTCTTTTGCACGGCCATATACAACAGCGGCTACCAGGCAATCTTAATATCAGCTTTCCTGGCATAGGCAGTGACCAAATAATATCGGCTATCCCCGAAATTGCATTCTCGAGTGGATCGGCATGCACATCTAACTCCATCGAGCCATCCTATGTTATAAAAGCCCTCGGCGCTCCTGATGACGCGGCTCAGGGTGCAATTCGTTTTGGTTTAGGCCGTTTTACCACCGCTAATGAAATTGATTACTCCATTAAACGCATTACCTCAACTATAAGCTCTCTATCGGCCAAGACAGAAATCACAACCCCGCCGTGATCCCAAACCTTGACACGAGGTACGTCTTATTCAAAATATCGAAAAAACACACCATTTATCATGCCTAACATAAATTTTATTAATGCCGACGGAAAAATGCTATCAGTAAGTGCGCCCGTTGGATCAACTGTCTTGGAAATAGCTCAAGAAAATGGAGTGAATTTAGAAGGCGCGTGTGAAGGTTCAATGGCATGCTCCACGTGCCATGTTATAGTAGACCAGAGCTACTTTAGTCTTTTGAACGCCCCCAGCGAAGATGAAAAAGATATTTTGGACCTAGCTTCAGAATTAACCGCCACGTCGCGCCTAGGATGTCAAATTGTAATAACGGAGCATCTCGATGGATTGGTTTTGCACGTTCCTTCTGGACACCGAAATGCTCTTCTTGGATAATTTTATTTGTAATATACAAACGTGCGTTGGGCAATATTGTGCCTTAATTTGATTCGAGCATGAGGAAATTTATTAACGAATGGAAAATTCAATTTTCTATCAATTACGCAAAAATTCCGGAACAATTTGGAACGACTATATCAACCATCCATTTGTTAAACAGTTAGGACATGGAACTCTAGCTAAAGAGAGCTTCAAATATTATTTGATACAGGATTATCTCTTTCTTATTCAGTTTGGTCGCGCCTATGCATTGGCGGCCTATAAATCAGAAAATCTGGAAGAGATGCGTTCCGCCGCAGCAGCCATGGATAATATCATCAATGTTGAAATACAACTGCATGTTGAGTTTTGTGACGGATGGGGAATTCCCCTGGACAAACTGACCAAAATACCTGAAGACCTTGCGACCACCGCCTATACTCGGTTTGTCCTGGACTGCGGCAATAGAGGCGACCTTCTCGACCTAATGACGGCTCTTGCTCCATGCGTAGTAGGATATGCCGAAATTGGCCGCAATCTAGCCTTAATACCCACCTCTGACCAGGAAAACCCCTACAATAATTGGATCAAAATGTATTCTGGAGACGAATATCAGAAAGCTTCAAAGGAGGCCACGAATCAACTCGATCTTCTTTTTGAAACTCGCAGCAACTCCGCGCGGTACAGCTCACTCTGCTCTATTTTTAACCAAGCAACTAGACTGGAGGTAAAATTTTGGGAAATGGCGTGGAACCATAGGGATTCAAAGGTTATAAACAAGCTTGCAACTCCATGAGCCTGTTGGCCTTGGCACGCTCCTTTGAACTTGAAACAGTCAGAATAACTTTTTGTGAAAATCAATGAACAACAGAAAAGACAAAGTGGTTGTCGCAATGTCAGGAGGAGTTGATAGCTCAGTCGCTGCAGCCCTCATGGTCCAAGAAGGCTATGAAGTAATCGGACTTACCCTACAATTATATAATAACAACCATACAAAATCTCGAACCCGTACCTGCTGTGCAGGACAGGATATTTATGATGCAAAGAAAGTTGCGGACAAGCTGGACATCCCTCATTATGTCCTTGATTACGAGGAGAAATTTAAATCAGAAGTAATTGATGACTTTAAGAATTCGTACATTTCTGGGATCACCCCTATACCTTGCGTCCGCTGCAACGAACGAATTAAATTTCGGGATTTACTCCAAACTGCAAGAGAACTCGGCGCTAAATCTCTGGTGACAGGACACTATGTGCGTCAATTCGAATCCAAAAACGGGGTAGAACTGCATACTGCTACCGACAAAGACAAAGACCAAAGTTATTTTCTGTTTGCCACCACGTGTGAACAACTGCGCTATCTAAACTTCCCCCTTGGAGACCTTTCCAAAACTGAGACACGCTTGATCGCCTTAAAACATGGCCTGCCAGTAGCTGCGAAGCCCGATAGCCAGGATATCTGTTTCGTTCCGGATGGAGACTATGCTCGTACCTTGGAAATGCTGCAACCCAACGCAGGTGAGCCCGGCAATATCGTTCTTGAGGACAGAACAATAATTGGAAGGCATGAAGGAGTTATTCGATTTACCGTTGGCCAAAGAAGGGGCCTTCAAGTTCCTTGGAAGGAGCCACTTTACGTAGTCAAATTAGATCCGGGAAAGAAAGAAGTAGTTGTTGGGCCACGATCTTCTCTCAAGAAGGCCTCAGCTTTCTTGCAAAACGTTAACTGGCTCGACCCATTTGCCGGGGAACAGGCCGAATTGCACCTAAATGTCAAGGTTCGATCCAACTCACCAGGAGTACCGGCAAAAATTAAGCCCCACCTCCACAACGGTGCTAAAATTCTTTTTGAAGGGTCGCCGGGTGCGGTAGCTCCTGGTCAGGCAGCTGTCTTTTATAAAGGCTCCCGTCTTGTAGGTGGAGGTTGGATTTGCAAATAAGTTAGAGAGCCCAGTAGCTAATACCCTCTGGAATTTCTGCTTTGTTTACAACAGATTTGACATCTATCAAAACTCCCTTGGGTGCAAGAAATTTACACAACTCAGCCACTGGCATAGAGCGGTACGGAGCGTGAGGAACGGCAAGGATAAGCCCATCTAACTTCTCGACGCCCGATAAAGCTGTCAAATCGAGCTCGAATTTCTCCCGAACCTCCTCACGGCGGGCAAAAGGATCGTTAACAACAACCTCGGCACCCTGACGAAGCAACGCCCGAGTTATATCAACGACCCTGCTGTTTCGAAGGTCTGAAACGTCCTCCTTAAATGATAATCCAAAAATTCCAACTCGGCATTCATCTACGCACCTACCCGTATCTTCTAGCAAATTCACTAATTTACCGGCAATGTGGGCACCCATCGAATCATTGATTCGTCTTCCCGCAAGAATTACCTGTGGCACATATCCCAATTGCTGGGCACGCGCCGTGAGATAGTATGGATCTACTCCAATACAGTGACCACCTACCAGACCCGGACTAAATGGCATAAAGTTCCACTTGGTCTGTGCAGCCGCCAAAACATCAGCTGTCGCAATCCCCAATTTGTCGCATATGACAGAAAGTTCGTTCATCAAAGCCACATTCAAGTCTCTTTGAGTATTTTCTAGTACTTTAGCAGCTTCGGCTGTCTTAATATTTGGGGCAATGTGCAGTCCAACCTGGATAACCGGGCCATACACCTGTGTCATACGGTCAAGGGAATGTTGGTCCGCACTAGCCACAACTTTCGTTATATTGGCAAAGTTATGTTCTCTATCCCCAGGATTTATTCTCTCAGGAGAATATCCAAGGGCAAAGTCTTTACCGGCAACCAAGCCTGAAACATTTTCTAATACCGGGCCACAGACTTCTTCGGTAACACCTGGATATACTGTCGACTCCAGGACAACGAGATCTCCCTCGACAAGATAACTTCCAATAATTTTACAGGCGGCCGTAACAGGCCCTAGATCAGGCTCACACTCCTCCGTTATCGGGGTCGGAACAGCAATCACATAAAACGTAGCATCAGATAATCGGCCCGGGTCGGACGTAAATACCTTTTTGTGCATCCTCAAAATTTCTGGTGCTACATCACCATTGCGGTCAACGCCCTTCCGAAGTTCATCGATGCGGGAGGCATTTATATCGTAAGCAACCACACTCGCGTGAAATTCAGCAAAAGCGGTCACAACAGGCAAACCAACATAGCCTAGCCCAATAACAGCAATTTTCTCCATGAATCTAAGTTGCCCCTAAACTAACCTTCCTTGAGGAGACTTAATGGAAGAATGCCATTGGAGCAAGTCAAGCGGAAGCGCCCTATTTTGGAGCGAGTCTTGACACACCTGAAGACGGGTCTTATAGGCGAGGCAGTGGCGGAGTAGCTCAGTTGGTTAGAGCAGCGGAATCATAATCCGGAGGTCGGTGGTTCGAGTCCACTCTCCGCTACCATATTTCAGAGAAATGGCATGGCGTCCTGAAATTTCCCTTCCGAAGTGGTCAGCTTATGAGAAAAGTGGACCTGCGGGTGCTTTTAATTTATAAGTATAAGTATATATAGTGCGGATAGTCGGATTGAATAATGCCGAAACTACGAATGGCTGACCAAGACGCGTGGTTTCACCTCTTCCCGTCCAAAGAGGTGAAACTGGCATTTGCGACATGCTTTCTAATCCTCTTAAGCGCCTGCCAAAGTGGTCCCGGGCCATTGACGCAAAACTCGTCGGGCGGGAACAGCTCAAAAAATGCGCCAACAGCTTTCCAATTGTTCACAGACATCCCCATACCTGTAGGAACTAATTTTGACGTTGGAAACTCGCTCATTCTTGGAAGTGGTGAAGGGTGGACCGGCAGGCTAATAGTTACGCTTTCTAAAAACCCGGCGGACGCATTTGCCGTCTACACCGTCGAGATGCCAGAGTTTGGTTGGAAACCGATAGCCAGTGTCCAGTCAGAAACCAGCGTATTAACATTTACTCGCGCAGATCGGGCTGCCACGATCGAAATCGAGGCAAGAGCTATCACTGGCTCGTTGGTGCGCATTACTATGACACCACATAACTCCACAGGCCCATCGAACTAAAGAGAAGGCCTTTTGGTGTTCTTTTGTTTTTCAGGCCTTCCGCACCCACCTGCGGGCAGGTGCGAAATCAACTCTCTCTTAAGTTCTATACTTGGCCGGCATTTGTGGATTTTTTGCTGGGTTTGTATCGTATTTTGATATCCCCAGAATGAATTCGCTGCTTTTAAGGGACTTGAGATCGTGCTCCAGAGGTTCAGCCAACGCAGCTGAGTAAATCTGCTCCTCTAAAACATACACCGTAAACGATCTTAAATATTTGGATTTTTTCTCAGCATCTTCAATGGTGTCTTTAGTCCACTGATAAAGAGCATAGTTTTCCTGCCCCTCTCTTTCAGCTTCAGACACATACTCAGAAAACGCATCGAATTGGCATTTAAGTGCTGCCCCGTGGTTACCCAAAACCGAATTCAACTCTGAAAATTTTGGATCCGCCGGAACCTCTCTAAATTTTTTTGCAGCTTCCGCTGTTAAAGTTAACCGAATTTGGTAATTCCATTCAGTAGCCATTGTCATCGCTCTCAAAAAAACAAACCGAAGCGTGTTAATTGCCGGAAATTCTCCGGCGGTACAATAGCAGAATCACATTACCGCCAATTCTTTTGAAGACTTGGACCGCCCCTATCTCTATCCTACCAATTATCAATGCCGTAAACCAAATCTGGTGGACAAATGACGAACATACCTGAATTTCTCGTTGTTTTTCTGATGTTTAAAATAACTCCTTGCATGTTAGAACAAAACGGGTACATTTCTTTCCATTGAATTGCTTCAAGGCCTATGAAATAAGAAGGAACCCAACCCAATGTCGGAACCATCATTACGCGTTGTTGACCCAGAAAAAATGGACAAAGAAAAAGCAATTGATGCCGCCTTGAGCCAGATTGAGCGAGCGTTTGGCAAAGGCTCAATCATGAAACTCGGTCAAGATGAAAAGGTGGTTGAGACTGAAGTCATTCCAACTGGCTCAATCGAGCTCGATATAGCATTAGGTATAGGAGGATTACCTCGTGGTCGGGTTGTTGAAATCTATGGTCCGGAAAGCTCTGGGAAAACTACTCTAGCACTACATGTAATAGCCGAAGCGCAGAAAAGAGGAGGGGCATGTGCATTTGTGGATGCTGAACACGCGCTTGACCCGGTCTATGCCAAAAAACTCAATGTAAATACTGATGAGTTACTGATATCCCAACCTGACGCCGGCGAACAGGCACTTGAAATTGCTGACACCTTAGTAAGATCGGGAGCTATCGATGTTTTAGTGGTAGATAGTGTGGCTGCACTAGTTCCAAAAGCGGAATTAGAAGGTGAGATGGGTGACCACCATGTGGGACTACAAGCTCGTCTAATGAGCCAGGCTCTGCGTAAGCTGACTGGTTCAATAGCAAAATCCCGCTGTACTCTAATTTTTATAAACCAAATACGCATGAAAATTGGCGTAATGTATGGCAACCCAGAAACCACTACAGGCGGCAATGCCCTTAAATTCTATTCATCTGTTCGCTTAGACATAAGAAGAATCGGCGCCATAAAAGATAGAGATGAAATTGTTGGGAATCATACGAGAGTAAAAGTCGTCAAGAATAAGTTAGCTCCACCGTTTAAAACCGTGGAATTTGACATCATGTATGGCGAGGGCATTTCCAAGGTTGGTGAACTATTAGACATAGGGACCAAAAATGGGTCTATAGAAAAATCTGGATCATGGTACTCCTATAACGATCAGAGGATAGGACAGGGCCGAGAAAACGCTAAACAGTACCTATTAGAACATCCTGAGGTGTCCGCTGAGATAGAAACCAACGTCCGCATCAATGCAGGCCTAGCAGATAGCAGTGTGGCAATCGAAGAAGTAGGTGAAAAAACGGTCGAAACTAAAGCTTCCAAAGGTTGAATATATATGGGCTAGAAAAAATAGGAGAATAGCTCGTTCACCCATAAATATAGAACGGGATTTTGGATGAGCCTTTCTCCTGCCAAAGGGCAAGTTTTAAATAATCTTGGGCTAAAGCTAGCCTAAGCCTGTCACCTCACCTAGACACTGCTCCTCTCAACAGTTTATAGTCTCTGCTAATTTATAGAACGCTATATTAAAGGCCTGCGCGACACCAAATTCGTCTTTGGCCGGCTGCGAAAATTTGGACGGGATGCAGGTGTAAAAATGCCAAGCACAAAAGATATACGTTCTACTTTCTTGAATTTCTTTGAGGAGAACGCTCATACGATTCTCCCGTCCAGTCCCTTGGTTCCTCATAATGACCCCACACTTCTCTTCACTAATGCAGGGATGGTTCAGTTTAAAAACATCTTCACAGGGACCGAGCAACGGACAGCACCCCGAGCTACCACAAGCCAAAAATGTGTCCGGGCAGGAGGCAAGCACAATGATTTAGATAATGTGGGCTATACGGCACGACACCATACATTCTTTGAAATGCTAGGTAATTTCTCTTTTGGGGATTACTTTAAAGAGCATGCCATCCTACTCGCCTGGAAATTAGTTAACGGGATATTTGAACTACCCGCTGATCGCCTTCTAGTTACCGTTTATCACACAGATGATGAAGCCTTTAATCTCTGGAGAAAAATCTCAGGATTACCCGCAGAACGAATTATTCGAATAGACACCAATGACAATTTCTGGGCCATGGGAGACACCGGCCCATGCGGCCCATGCTCGGAAATTTTTTATGATCATGGTGATCATATACCGGGCGGACCTCCCGGAAGCCCCGACCAAGATGGCGATAGGTTCGTAGAAATCTGGAACCTAGTGTTCATGCAGTTCGACCAGAAGTCGGATGGGACTCGCACTGATTTACCAAATCCTGCCATCGATACTGGTATGGGCTTGGAAAGGATAGCCGCCATACTGCAAGGTGTACACGATAACTATGAGATCGATCTATTTGAAAGCTTGATTAATGAATCGAAGGAGAAAAGCTCAACACACGGCCTAAACCACTTTTCTGCATCCCATAGAGTAATTGCAGACCACCTTCGGGCTACGAGCTTTCTTATAGCAGACGGTGTCATGCCTTCTAATGAAGGAAGGGGATATGTCCTGCGACGAATAATGCGGAGGGCAATGCGGCACGCCCACCTAATGGACGTTCCTGAACCTCTCATGTGGAAATTAGTGCCCACCCTTGTTCAAGAAATGTCGGAGGCATTTCCGGAACTCCTTCGGGCCCAGTCGCTCATTTCAGAGACACTTAAGCTTGAAGAAAGCCGTTTCAGAGAGACTTTAGGAAGAGGTATGCGCCTACTGGAGGAAGCGACAAGCAAACTCCACTCCGACCAAGAACTTCCCGGAGAAATTGCTTTCCAACTGTACGATACCTATGGATTCCCCCTGGATTTAACGGAAGACGCCCTTCGGCAGCAGGGCCGTACCGTCGACCGCATAGAGTTTGACAAAGCAATGGACAAGCAGCGCGCACTCGCTAAAAGCAACTGGTCAGGATCCGGTGATCAAGCAACGGAGCAAATGTGGTTTGACTTGAAACAGATGCATGGAGCCAGTGAGTTTTTGGGTTATACAACTACTTCGACAGAGGCGGCTGTGCTTGCCGTAATTTCAGACCAAAATATTGTCGATGCAGCGGCGGCCGGAGCACCCGTCATGGTTTTGGTCAATCAAACACCCTTCTATGGGGAATCTGGGGGGCAGGTTGGAGATATGGGAACCATATCAAACCCAAATGGCCTACACATTGATGTCACCAAAACCGTGAAAAAGGCTGAAGACTTAATAATACATATAGGCACGATCAAAGCAGGAACTTTATCTCCAGGCAATATTGTCGATCTACAGGTGAACCCTGAAAAAAGAAATGCTGCTCGACGGAATCACTCGGCGACACACCTTTTACACGCTGCACTAAGAAACCATCTCGGCGATCATGTGGCTCAAAAGGGTTCACTAGTAAGTCCTGGACGATTGCGATTTGACCTTAGCCACCCGAAACCCATTTCCCCCGATGAGTTGCAGGAAATACAACTAGAGGTCAATACAGAGATTCTCCGAAATAGTCCTGTTCAGACACTTTTGATGACACCTGATCAAGCAATTTCTGGTGGTGCCTTGGCCCTATTTGGTGAAAAATACGGCGCAGAAGTTAGAGTAGTAACAATCGGGCACGAGGACGAAGACCATTATTCAAGAGAACTTTGCGGCGGGACCCACGTTGAACGTACAGGTGATATTGGGTCCCTGTTTATTTTTAATGAAACAGCCGTAGGGTCTGGCATCCGAAGAATCGAAGCCGTTACGGGGCTAGAAGCTATAGAGCTGTTTCAACAAAAAGATGCTCTACTTCGGCATACCGCTGATGCGCTGCGTGTTGGCACGGCCGATATTAATGAACGAGTGCACACACTACTCGATGAAAAAAGAAAACTAGAGAAGGACCTAGCTGCCGCCAGGCAAGCTAGCCTGGGAAGTGGGTCTGGAGGCAAGTCAGAAAGTAAGCCGAAACGGATTGGTGACACTGATTTTTTAGCACAGCAGATTGATGGAATTCCTCCGAAAGAGCTCCGAGGACTTGCAGATAACATGAAGCAAAAAATAGGATCGGGCGTAGTCGCCCTTGTATCTGTCACTGATGGAAAGGTTGGGCTGGTTATCGGTGTAACAGAAGATCTTACAACACGGTACGATGCGGTAGAGTTTGTTCGCAAGGGTGCCACTATTCTTGGAGGTCAAGGGGGTGGAGGGAGGCGAGATTTAGCTCAAGCGGGGGGGCCTAATGTCGAAGCAACTGGCAAGACGTTGAAAGCTCTGGAGGAGATGCTAAAAACTCTCTAAAAAAAATTGGCGGAGATTCCACTAACTTCGTTAAGCGAATTTGTTCCGCAATCTATCATCTAAGGCATCCAAAAATTGACTTGTAGATAGCCACTCCTGGCTGGGCCCAACAAGTAAGGCTAAGTCCTTTGTCATTAGGCCTGATTCCACAGTTTCTATACAGACCTCCTCTAATGTATTTGCAAAATGTTGAACTGATGACGTTTCATCAAATCTACCCCTGTGATAGAGACCTCTTGTCCAAGCAAAAATAGAAGCAATTGGGTTGGTAGAAGTCTCTCTACCAGCTTGGTGTTCTCTAAAGTGTCGGGTTACAGTCCCATGCGCCGCCTCTGCTTCTACAACATTTCCATCTGGCGTCATTAATACAGAAGTCATTAGTCCCAGTGATCCGAATCCCTGCGCTACAGTATCCGACTGCACATCCCCATCATAATTTTTGCAAGCCCAGACAAAACCTCCATCCCATTTGAGAGCAGCAGCGACCATATCATCTATCAATCTGTGCTCATAAGTGAGACCTTGTTCAACAAAACGCTCTTTAAATTCTTCCTCATAGACTTTTTCAAAGATGTCTTTGAAGCGCCCATCATACACCTTGAGGATTGTGTTTTTCGTGGACATGTATACGGGCCACCCTAATTCAAGGCCGTAATTCAGGGAGGCACGGGCAAACCCTCTGATTGACTCATCGAGATTATACATCGCCAGTGCGACGCCTGTTCCCTCAAAATCAAAGACCTCCTGCTCTATTACTTCGCCTCCATCAGCTGGCTCATATCGCATGACGACTTTACCAGGCCCAGGAATAGGGATATCAGTTGCCCTATACTGATCGCCAAAGGCGTGACGACCAATAACTATCGGCTTCCTCCAACCGGGAACAAGGCGAGGAACGTTAGAACACAGTATTGGTTGCCTAAATACCGTACCTCCAAGAATATTGCGGATCGTCCCATTTGGGGATCGGTACATACGCTTTAAACCGAACTCCTCAACCCGAACCTCATCGGGCGTAATAGTGGCACATTTAATTCCTACCCGATGCTCCTTAATTGCCTCTGCGGCAGCGACAGTAACCTGGTCATTTGTCGCATCCCTTTCACCAATGCCAAGATCAAAATACTTAATATCAATATCTAAATATGGAAGAATTAACTTCTCCTTAATAAACTTCCAAATTACACGGGTCATCTCATCGCCATCTACCTCAACGACTGGATTAAGCACTTTAATTTTCTGCATGTGTCAAATTTCTCCTTACGACCAAACCAGGCTCTCCCCGGAAGATCGAGCCAAATTCCTATTATAGCTGTTAGAGGAGCTCTCCTAAGTCCCTGACACCATTGCTAACATATAACTAGCAACGTAGGGCACCCGATTATCCCTAAACACGAATTCTCATAACAACAAATCTAACATCTGGCCAGGATCTTCGGCAACTGAGTATAAACCTTTGTCTCCCAGATCCGAGAATCCTTCTCTACCAGTGGTTGAGAGAAACTCGCAAAATAATGACCAATAGCCATCAACATCCAACAAACAAATCGGTTTTTGATGAAGGCTAAGATGGGCCCAATTTATTATCTCCACAGCCTCATCTAGAGTTCCCAGGCCACCGGGCAACACTGCAAAGGCATCCGCCGAATCATACATTAACCTCTTCCGTTCGTGCATATCTTTTACAACCTTTAGACTGGTCAAACCCTTATGAACTACCTCAGGACGACAGAGAAATTTTGGGATAACCCCCAATACATCCCCATTGTTCTCAAGGACACTATTGGCTAGAGTCCCCATTAAACCTGCACGTCCGCCTCCATAAACCAACCCTACACTGCGGCAGGCCAGAGACTTTCCTAGTTCTCTGGCAAGAGAACCGTAGGATTCCCTGCCACCATCACGTGAACCACAAAACACTCCGAGCCTTTTCAACGAGGTCCTCCCAAAAACTTTTTATTAGGTATGATCTAATGGTAGCCTATACGTTTTATACTCCAGTTTAATTTCAGTAACGGCTGAAACCCTATAGACCAAGGTACCGCATTCATTGACAACAAAACATTGTTATAATCATTAAAACATGTTGACCGCAATTTATCATCCCCTCGCACAAAGCTTAGCACTTCCTTTTCTAGCCATATTATTGATGACAGGTCTTGCCCTAAGAATACCCAACCAGACTTGGAGAAATGCCAATATTGCAGTCGTCGTAGGCCTAGGAATTCTTGGAAGTTACTTATTAACATTTGGTTTTCCGCCTTTCCCCGCTAGGACGAGCAGCCAAAAAGTTTTTTTCCTAGTCATAGCGTTTACGGTGGCTGGCATTATCGCGGATTCCCTACCCTTCAAATCTGCAAAGCCTCTATTCCAACTGGTTGGGACAACAAGTGTATGCTTGCTAGCTGTGCCAGGAATCTTAAGAGAACCCGGCACTGTCGTACCAATGACCCTCGGCATATTTCTACTGTGGCATATAGCCACGTCCAAACTAGCACCCCTAGCATACGGACAAAAATCTAGCTTATGGTGCTGTGCTTATATCGCCATAACGATGTCATTATTGGCTGGGACCAACGGATCGCTTTCTATTGCCCAACAATCCCTAGCAATCGGATCCTGTGCAGCAGCACTTTTAATTTATTCAGGCCTGCCAGGACAAATTCGCCCAAGCTGGATATTAATTTATGTCTTTTTCGGACCAATATTACTACTTATGAGCCAAATACTCCTGTATGAAGACGTATGGCGATTCTCGGTAGTACCAGCATTTGGGATTCTATTTTTGGATAGCATGCTCTCAAAATTATTCGGGAATAATTATTTGAAAACAACAGTTTATAGGATCACACTGCTGGTTATATGTTTAGGGAATCTGATCCTATGCTATTTACTATCGTTCCTATTGCGCCAATTTCAAGAGCCTTATTACTAGAGATCAACAAGGCCGATTGCACCTTCCTTCAACTCAGGATAAATTAGTAGACGTGTCAGATTCAGAAACTAAACCATCAGAAAGTACCGGGGGACCAGGGCCTCAAGGGGTAACCGCTGTCCAAAAAGGAATAGCAGTAGGCTTGTTGCTGCTGTTAGGAGCTGGATGGCTCTTTCTTCATAATCGGCCAGCCCCAGCTCCAACTGAAGCCCCATTAGAGGAAAGAGCTTTAATCCCACCGAATAGACCAGTGGAATCTGACGTTTCGCCCACTGAGCCAAGTCAAGAAAACTCAACGACTACCACTCAACTCAACCAGGGCGAAAACCAAGATAGCGGCGTAAAAGTGACAGAGCGAGCTGAGGAGCCCAGTGATGGGATGACCATCCCCAGTTTCGATGTTGTAACCATCAATCCCGATGGACAAGCGGTTTTTGCAGGCCGTGCAGAACCAGGAGCCACGGTACAGATCCGGGTAAATGGCAAAACAATTGGCGCGACGACTGCTGACGCAAATGGAGAATGGGTCTTCATACCCGAAGACAGTCTTGCTGAGGGGGTGCAAGAAATTGATCTTGTGTCGACAACTCCCTCAGGAGGAGAAGCTCACTCTGCAAAAGTCGTGGTGGCAATCGTCCCTGAAAAAGTTACACTGGCTGAAGAGAGCATGGAAGATAAAGCTAGCAATCCTGTAGCTGTTCTGATGACCCGTGATGGACAAGGCCTTGACCAAATTCTTCAAGGCAAGCAAATAGCTGAGGGACTAACAGCGGAACGGGCGCTGACATTAGACATCCTTAACTACGACGCAACGGGTCAAATTGATTTCTCCGGTCAGGGACTACCCGATAGAGAAATTCGGGCCTATATCAATAATCAACTAATTGGTATAGCAAAAGTCAACCCAGACGGCACTTGGCAGCTCACTCCCGAAGATCAAGTGCAGACCGGCTTATATAACCTTCGGATCGACCAACTTGATCTTGCAGGCAACGTGATATCTCGTTTAGAAACCCCGTTTTCCATGGCTTCCTTTGAAAGACCGGCCGAAGGGGAAGGGCTAGTAGTGGTCCAACCTGGAAACAGTTTGTGGCGCATAGCGCGACGACTTTATGGTCAAGGAATTCGCTACACTACAATCTTTGTAGCAAACCAAGAGCAAATCAGAGATCCATCCCTAATTTATCCAGGACAAATTTTTGTCGTACCCGGGGAAGGTTAGAACCGGTTGGACCCTGAGACAGAGGGCTCGAGTGACAGCAGAAGTTCCGTAACTTCAACCACCAATTCGACGATAAATAAACTCTGGTGCCTCGTTGTCTGCCTCCTGGACCGGCATCTCTAATACACCACGATGAGGCGAAAATTGGCAGGCAGGGTCTGTGTTTGCAGCATCTCCAGTAAGGGCAAACGCCTGACAACGGCAGCCACCCCAATCAATCTCCCGTCGGTCGCAGGATTGGCATGGTTCAGGCATCCAACTGGTTCCTCTATATAAATTAAATGCCTCTGACTTTTCCCAAATCCAGGCAAGGTCTTTCTCCTTCACAGAATCAAATGTTAGCCCATCAATGGACTCCGCTGCATGGCAAGGAAGGACCTTACCTGCTGGGGATATATTTAAGAATTGCCGTCCCCACCCACCCATACAGGACTTGGGTCTTCGTGCGTAGTAATCTGGAACCACATAATCAATGGCTAGTATTCCCTTTAAGCGAACACGTGCCGCTTCAACCGCGGCTGTTGCCACATCAAGCTGGGTTCTAGTCGGAAGAAAAGCCGCTCTATTCTTAAGCGCCCAACCATAGTATTGAACTTGTGCTACCTCAAGGCGTTCCGCCCCTAGGTCGACGGCCATCTCGATCATATCAGCCAGTTGGTGCAAGTTCTGCCGATGCATTACGGCATTTACAGTGAGAGGCATTTCTAATTCCCTAACCCAGTGGGCCACAACACGCTTTTTCTCATGCCCCTTGAAACCAGCCACTCGGTCGGCAATCTCAGGCGTCGTACCTTGAAAACTAATTTGCACATGATCCAAGCCTAAATCCCGCAGACCCTCAAGCCGATCCCGATCTAGCAGCACGGCAGAGGTTATTAAGTTACTATACAGACCCACCTCTGCCGCTTTCTCCACCAAAATCTCCAGATCCTTCCGGACGGTTGGCTCCCCACCAGAAAAATGTACGTGCAGGATCCCCATATCGGCGGCCTGCTCTATCACTCGGGTCCAATCCTCGGTACTTAATTCATTACTGGCTTTTTCTAACGCCAATGGGTTTGAGCAATACGGACACTGAAGCGGACAACGATGCGATAACTCTGCCAAAACAGCATAGGGAACCACGCGGTCAACAGACTTGTTCCCTCCATTAACAC
>CACETT010000010.1 GCA_902562525.1 uncultured Alphaproteobacteria bacterium | reverse complement strand
TACTCGAAAAAATGGATCCAGTACTTGAAACTTCGCAAGATCAAAGTAGTCCTCTGCACTTTCCACAGCCACTAAATCTATTACCACCGCCATTAGTCACCACGACTAACGTATCCGTCGGCTATGGAGAGCACGTTGTTCTTCAAGGTCTTAATCTGCAGATTGATCCTGATGACCGCATAGCAATCCTCGGGGCAAACGGTCTGGGAAAATCTACATTAGTCAAACTTCTTGCTGGCAGAATGAAACCGTTAAGCGGGGCAATTCAAAAATCCCAAAAAATAAAATCTGGCTATTTCTCCCAAGACCAAACTGATGAACTAGATGGAGATTTGACCCCCTACCAAACTCTTCAAACTAATCTACCTGAAGTAAGGGAAGAACAAGTCCGTTCGCATTTAGGAACATTTGGGTTTAGCGCCTCGAAAGCTGATACGAAGGTATCTGCGTTATCTGGTGGTGAAAAGTCCCGGCTATTATTTGCCCTAATAAGCCATGATCGCCCCAATTTTCTGGTACTTGATGAGCCAACCAACCACTTGGATATTATGGGACGAGAGACGCTGGTCTCCGCTCTAAATGAGTATATGGGCGCTGTCGTACTTGTTAGCCACGACATTCATACCATCAATCTTGTGGCTGAACGGCTATGGCTGGTAGCAGATGGAACATGTACTCCCTATGATGGCTCTCTAGAAAATTATCAAAGCTCTTTAGGGAAATCGCACTCCCCTCACCAGAAGGAGCCCTCGGTCACCAGCCCTCAGCCGTCTTTTAATCGAAAGGCTCAGAGAAAAAAACGTGCGGAACAACGTCAAAACACAGTTCAACTGAGAAGTTCTATTAGCCGATCAGAACATAAAATTGAAAATCTCGCGAACATTATCACTCAACTGGAGGAAAAACTCGCAGATCCAGAAACCTACCATTCTGAAGTTGAAGACTTTTCTACTCTCTCCCAACGCCTTGACAAAGCTCGCAAAGAACTCTCGGCTGAGGAAAAACTCTGGGTTGAAGCTGTCGAAAAACTAGAATCTCAAAAGTCTATTTCCTAATATATTTGGACGAAAAATCTATGTTACTCGTAGAGTGAGAAGATACCGAATGCAGCATTATACATTTATAGTGTAGAGTGTTGACACACATCTATTTATATCTTTCAAAAAGAAACCTTCTAAAAAGTGGTTATGCTACGTAAGCAAATATCTAACTATACCAATTTTATAAAATCGCATTGGCATTTGCTTTCCTTTGGATTCTTGATGGTATTTTTTTCAAGCTTTGGACAGACCTTCTTTGTAGGAGTTTTTACGCCAAGTATTGAGAGGCACTTTGACCTAAGCCATAGTGAATGGGGATCCATTTTTATGGCCGGCACTATACTCTCGGCATTGATCCTACCACTAACAGGAAGTGTCTTGGATCACGTGCCACTAAAGTTATATGCAATCTTCGTCTCGTGTTTACTTGCAGTCGCCTGCGTATGTGCCGGATTATCGACGAATGTCTTTCTTCTAGTCCTTTCCGTATTTCTTCTTCGGCAAGCCGGACAAGGCCTTGCCACCCACACGGCCGTAACAGCGATACTGAAGGGTTTTGGCAAAGATAGAGGCAAGGCAGTAGCTATAACAGGACTAGGGTTTCCTCTTGGTAGGGGGATCCTTCCAATTGCCGCTATCTTTTTGATTACAAGTTTAGGATGGCAGATCACCTATATTTTATGTGGCATTCTAGTACTGCTTTGCATGTTACCCGCGACCCTTTTCTTACTTGGGAAAAAACCAAATGAGAAAAAAAATGCCCACTATGAAGTCCATGACTCAAATCACCCGCCGAGGGAGAAACCAAGTAGCACAGTCAGAGGCGCCCTCAGCACGCCGTTGTTCTATCTGTTGATACCCGGAATTTTAGTCCCCTCTTTTCTAGATACGGCACTGGCTTTTCATGTTTTGCTTATAGCAGATCTAAAACATTGGCCCGTAACCTTAGTACTTTCGGGATACGCCTTTTATGCAGTCATGAGTTTAATCTCATCTGTTTGCGCAGGTCCCATACTTGATCGTTTTGGCTCTAGAGAATTACTGAAGTACTCCCTCGCTCCAGCGATTATGGGTCTGTTCATTCTTATGTACTGCGACAGTCCCGTATGGGCATTTATATATCTTGGACTCTTTGGGGCGGTATCTGGCCTCCGGATGACATTAATTCCATTTGCACTTTCTGAGATTTATGGCACAAGATACATAGCGAGTATACGAAGCTTTGTTGCATCACTCTCAATATTCGCCTCCGCTCTGGGCCCTCCCGTGCTTGGCATTTTCCTTGATCTCCAATTTACCATAACAAAAATCGGTTGGATTTATATTTTGTATTTAATACCTGCCATAGCGCTAACCTTAGTGGCCACACGTCTATACAAAAAATCGTTTAGGAAGATTCAGGAGAGGCAGAAATTCTAGAAGAATGGTGAGACAAAATTTTCCATTTGAGGTCAACATTCTCCAAAACAAAAGTAAATCTGGCGGGAACACTGGATACTTGGCCATCCTCATGTAATTCAAAGTCGTAGAGCCCATTAGCTATTGCGATGGAGCCCTCGCTTAACTTCTCACATATTATATATGTAATCTTACCTATCGGCGCCAGCCTAAGAAAATTTTTAAAATACTCACGGATATCTTTTGTCCCTTTTCGCACACCCTTGTCGACTGTCCCCAAAAGAACGGCATCATATTTATAGAGCTCCACCACCGCGTCAACATCATGTGAAGCGAGTGTTTCCAGCCACTCTTCAACAAATTCAGCTGGTGTTTGCATAACCACGTCTACTTAATAGTATAGGAGACTTTACAAGCCCCAAAAGGCCGGCGTCCCGGGCGGGCGCCAGCTATCTCACGTAAATGTTTTAACAACACTTCTCTTGCTTCCCAGCACTCGTTCTCTTCTCATTTAACAGGTCGCGATCAAAATTTTCACCGAACTCGGTGGAATTTCCTTCAGTAACAAATGTTTCCCACGGAATACCTTGCGGATCAGAAACCCAAACCTTCTGGCCCGTCGCATAACAACAGACCGTGCTTTCCTGGTGCACCACAGGCTGCCCCGCATCTGCCAAACGCGTAGCCTGTTCGGTGAGCGAGGCTTTATCCTCGCACTGAATGCCCAGATGATCCACTCCCACCCGGCTCTCACATCGATTAGAAATAGCAAAGTTTACCCGCGGATCCTCCAGGGCCCATTTGGCGTAGTCTGCCTCCAGAACTGTGGGCGTCACTCCAAAAAGGCTCGTGTAAAACCTAACGGAAGAGGCCAAATCCTCCACTCCCAGATGAATATGCATGCGCTTCATGACATTCCCTATTTAAACTAGTCTCACCGAAACAACCCTAACACACCAATGTTTTAAAATTTATACCAATAATAATTACAAGGCTAGTTCGATAAGACAGACTTTCGAAACCGATCAATAGCGGTAACCCCATCAAATGAATGCGGGAACACCAAGTCAGGAGGCTTTGCAAACACCTTGATGTTCATAAAAACTGGTCCAGCTCTTCCATAGACCATCTTGCGGATCTCCTCAGTCTCTTCTTCGTTCTGGAAAGTTGCTGTCTCCTTAATCCCACATCCTCTGGCTACTTGCTCCAGATCTGTAGGCCCTGCCGTCGCCGTGGGCTGACCACCTGTTTCAGCATAAGATTCGTTATCCATAACTAGCAGAACAAGGTTTTCTGGACCTTGATTAGCTATAGTGGCAAGAATTCCTAGGCTCATCAATAGTTCGCCATCACCCGTAACAAGGAGAACTCGTTTTTCTTTTTGGGCCATGGCCAGGCCCAGAGCAAAGGCGCCTGCCTGTCCCATAGCTCCTATAAAACAAAAATTTTTATGATGATCACCAACAGCACTCAGATCCCAAGTAGAGGACCCAAGTCCCGACACAGCCAATAAATCTTTGGGTCTGTCGCTCAAAATTGATTTTAGCAAAGGACGTCTCTCCAACATCACTCATCCCTCCTTGAACTGCTTAGCCCCAATCATCTTTTGAGATAAAAGAACGGCTGAAGATTGGCGTGTATTAAACGAAAAATTGGCGGCTGCATCCACAGTAGCACCGACATCTTCCTGCCGATCGGCTCTGAAGACCTTTACATCCATCGCGCCCAATACCGAAGGGGTTGCCTGACCCATAGGGACTTGCCAGGGAATAAATTCGCCCCACTCCCCACGCATGGAAACAATAGTAAAGAACGGAATTCTACAAATTTGGGGAAGTGCAAGAGCATTTATGCAGTTCCCTACCCCGCTTGACTGCATGAGCAACACCCCTTTTCGGCCTCCAGCCCATGCACCAGACAAAAGACCAACGCCTTCTTCTTCCGTTGTTAAAGTAACCACATCCATATCGTTCTGGCGCTCGCACAGCCGTATTAATGGAGTGTGGCCTGCATCTGGAACATGCCCTACAAGGGTGATATTCTGGCTTCTAAGAACTGAGAACATGTCCTCATGCCAGTTAATTTTCCCACTATCTACCATAAAATCCAAAATCCCTATTTAACCACCCGACAAACCCACCTCTTCATCCAGATAGGCTACGATAAAATATTCAGCCATCTACGGCCTAACCTAATTAGGCCACCTATGCTCAAAGCGGAGCCCCTCTGGTTTTTCCCTCGCGGAGGACAATATACGTAGCACCCAAAATAATAAGTCCTGAACCCAGCCAGCCCGCAAAGCTTAAATACTCCCCAAAAAATATAACACCAAATATTACAGCCCAAACCATTTTTAAGAAATCCAAGGGCATCACTATGTAAGTAGCTGACCTTCTTAAGGCTTCCGTTAGAAGCAATTGTCCAGACGTTCCTAATATCCCCATCAACACCATCAAAATCAACTGATTAAAGGTCGGTGTTTGCCAAACAGATATGGCTGGAATCGCTGAGATGGGAATCATCAACAAAATCACGTAGGCAATGATGGTCACACTTGAATCAGTTCTACTTAAGGACTTAGAGACAATTATGGCGATCGCCGTTAGCAACGAATAAATTAGTACAGAGATTTCGCCTAAGCTCACTGTTTCAAAGCCTGGCCTGAGGAGCACAAAAACCCCTACTATACCTAGTAAAATCGCCAACCATCTGCGGCCACCCACCACCTCTCCAAGAAATATTACAGCTAGAACCGTCGCGAAAATTGGTGCCACAAAAGAAAGCGCTGTTGCTTCGGCCAAAGGAACAACACTGAAGGCATAAAAAAAAGACAGAACTGCCAGGGCATTCAATCCGGCTCGCACTAAATGAAAAGGTAACCGGGTGGTCCGGAGTATCCCAAGCCCTTTGCTAAAAAACCAAGGAGCAATTACTAAAAGCCCAAATAAGTTTCTGAAGAAAGCTAATTCAAAAGGGTGAAGCTCCTGGGAGGTATAACGTATAAGAGCATGAAGCCCTGAATAACACAAAGTGCTACCGATCATTAACACCACACTTTGTAGACTATTCTGGACGTGCAATTTTTAGCTACCAGAGCTAAGACATGACGCCAGTCTCAAACGCAACCTTCGTGACTCTCCCCGCGAAGAAGGGGATAAGAAGGCTTAGATAATTCCTCGCCAATCCAACGCGACTGGGCGCTCATGTAATGGGTAGCAAGACCCCGTCTCCGCGTACTTGTTCGATTGGAACCCGACCTGTGCAAAAGCAAGCCATGATGAAAAGAAACGTCACCGGCTTTTAGCAAGATTGGCTGCTCAACCTCTCTATCAATAATTTGGTCAGGAACGCGCATATCCTCCTGATCTCCACGCATCCAAACCTCAGAGTGAGGCAAGGCTCCGCCAAGATGGCTCCCAGGCACTACCCACAAACAGCCATTATCCAAAGTAACGTCGTCTAAGGCAGTCCAAGACGACACTAACTCCATGGGCCTTATCGGAAAGTAGGGAGAATCCTGATGATACGTTTTCTCCATTCCACCAGGAGGTTTCATAAATAACTGATCGGTTAAAAGCTTAATATCAGGCCCTAGCAAAGACTCAATAACATCAAGAAGCATCGGGCTTTTTGCATGTTCCATGAACACCTCATCGTTCTTGGCACAATTAATAAGTTTCCTTAGATAATCTATACTAAGCCCGTGGCCTTCCTTCCCAGGTTCGAACTCCATATCGTTTCGGGGAAAGGCACTCTGGCCGGCCGCTATCGCCTCAACTCGATGGCGTAACTTCTGTATAGCGCCTTCGGTTATTAATTGTTCTATTACCAAAACACCATTAGACCGAAAGTCAGATATTTGCTGTTTCGTAAGCATTATCCCTCCTCAAACGCTATCCAGTAACATGCCAGCCAACCTCGGTTACCCACAAATGTTCAATTAATCTTCAGATAACAAGGCCTTACTAGCATCTACCAATGGCTTAACGACTTTCCTTTTTAGATCAATTCCAACTCCGCATTTACAGCCAGGGCAGTCATAACACGCGTCTATTCCCAGTTCGATAGCCGCATTTAAGGCCTTATTCGCGTCCTCTCTCGTAGCAACAGGGTCCAGCCTTATCCGCTGTAATTTTAGAAGTGAAAATGGGTTCCCCGATGTATAGGCCTTGTTTTCATCTCGCCGCTCGATACCCTGATCAAAGTTTCTCGCATGCATCGGGCAATTATCCAGACACGCATAGCATTCTATACAGGCTGTTAGTGCATGATAATCCTCGGGCGCCTCCACATCCAAATCATTTCCGCGCAATGTACTTGGCACCCTTCCCCGAAGTTGCCTGGCAATTCCATCCCGCCTGGAGACCATATCTCTAACGACTGGGAGTGTGGAAGGAGCGCTAAGCTGATCACCCTCACGAACTCGCGCTCGGCAACCCACTCTTGGCCGTCCATTGATATCTACCGTGCACAGACCACAGGTTCGATTTCGACAACCGTACCGAAATGACAAATCGGGGATGTCAGTTGCCTGCGCCTGGAGTAAAACGTCTAAGGCCATTGGCCTTTCGCCTTCTTCACGCGGCGCATACTCAAAAGGGACTAATCTCTTTTCACCACCGCGAATTATAGCCAATTCAACTTTCACGCCGCCTCTAACTCCTCTCCATTAGAGACTTTACGTTCAGCCTCAGGTTTTTCTGTCTCCAGCGAGCCCATAACATCTCGAAATTTCTTCTCCACAATTCTATCCTGCAAAGCCAAAGGCAAAACCCAAAGGATCTTAAGCTCTAATCTACGTTTCAGTCCATGATAGGCATGTGCCAACAACGTTGACCATGGCGTGGAAGGCCGATTCAGCTTACAGGTTTGGAGGCCCCCAGACTTAGCGTGAAACACCCCAACAGAATAAGGTTTCGTAAACAAAACAGAGGTGTTACCCCCGTCCATCCTAATATGCGCCCCCAAGCTATTTGGTCGATTTAAAGCGGAAACTGCGACTGCTTCTGCTGTGTCCAGCATATTTAAAAACTCGACATAATCGATAAAGGCCTGGTTCCAAATGGACTCCTTACTCACAGCTATGCTTGAAGCTTGTTTCCTAAAATCCGCCACCTGCCTCAGAAATCTCTCTAAACCAACACGGCTACGGGACGGACCAATTCCATTCCAGGCTGCTTTCTGCAGCTCCCTTATCATTCCGGAACCTGACCTATCGCCCTCCTGTCCAAAGACTTCGAGATAACTCCGGAGCGCAATCTCAAACTCTGAAGATAGACTTTTCTTCTCTTCCGGCATCTTCTTGACCCGTAATTCGGCCGCCTTGTGCCCAGCCCTAGCGCCAAAAATA
Organism: uncultured Alphaproteobacteria bacterium; assembly: GCA_902562525.1. Lineage (GTDB taxonomy): Bacteria > Pseudomonadota > Alphaproteobacteria > UBA7887 > UBA7887. Next base: position 27,216 of record CACETT010000010.1, on the reverse strand, counting down.
GGTCCCTCCGATAAGGATGTTGAACCTAAGCGGTTGCCACCAAAAACCCCACCCATTGCCTGCCCTGCGGCAAATAAGCCCCGAACCGGGTGCCGGTTGGTTAGAGCCTTTGCGCTGCCTTCTGCGTCAACCCGGACGCCACCCATACAATAATGTGCGCCAGGCCTGACTTCCCAGATTTCCTTGAACTCAGACGCCGCACGGCCCAAGGCTTGCCGCACCGTTACCATTACCCCGCTTACAGCAGTATGGACAAACTTTACGTAATACTTTGCCGACCTTTCACCTTTAACATTTGCGGTTAAATCTAGGTAACAGCCTCCACTCTCAGTGCCGTTTCCGGCTTCAACCGCCCTAACCATTGCAGCCGCGCATTCAGCGCGGGTCCTGAGCATAACGCTGTCTAATATTATTTTACCGTCGGCCCCACGAATAACCCCTAAGTATCCAGCGGTCACCGGTTCACCTGCTAACAAACCCTCGTATGATGGCGGCGAAGTCAAACAGAACGGCAAAAATTGCACCTGCTCCATATCAACCAGCTCTGCGCCTGCCCGGGCTGCCACTGCATAAGAATCCCCCGTATTACCGCGCATGGTATCTGTATTTGGAAAATATAAGGTGCTCAAACCACCCGCCGCGATAACTACCGCTGGGGCTTGAACAGCAATTAGGCACCCTTCCCCGGCATCGTAAATGAGGCCACCCGCCACCACGGGACCCTCTGGCCCGTCCTCGGTAACAATGTCCAAAAACCAAGAGTCTTCTATATAGTCAACGCCATCTCCCTGCACGACAGCATTCCAGGCCGCATGACCTACCGCCAGGCCGCCATTATCATGACTAACCGACCTACGGTGGCTGTGTCCCCCAAGGGCGATCGGCAGCACCACCGGCCCGCCATTTTTAGAATCAATCCTGGGGCGCACCCCTTGACGACGCAGCCAATCGTATGCCTCCTCAGAATCCTCAGCAAAAGCCTCAGTGATCTCCGGAACAGGAAGGTCTCCACCAGCAAGCCGAAGATTGTCAGACAACACCTCATGGCTATCACTTTCTTCCGCCACACCTCGCACCGTGACTATCCCCTCGGCAATTTTACTATCCGAACAACCGATTGGATCTTTTGTAACCACAAGTACTCTAGCGCCATCGCGAGAGGCAGCATGCGCCGCCGCACTCCCCGCACCACCTGAACCAACCACAATTACGTCATAAGAAAGCACTACTGTTTCTTTATCCATAATCTCATCCTGCCTCGTATTCCTAAGTTTTTAAGGGGATTAAACGCGTCATGCCAAAAACCAAAATCAGCACGATGATCCCTACTCCATTGCTTACCATCTCAGGATACGCCAGAGCCAACCCGCCAATGATAAGTATCACCCTATAAATCCATGACAGCAGGTCTGAGTAAAAAGAGCCCACCAATATAAGATGTCCCTGTAACCCCGCTGCTATCATTACTATCCCCACCACTGCAGTACATACCTCAACAATAATAGTCAAAGCATCCCCATTAAGTACTAACGCTGGGTTTAACACAAAAAAGAAGGGTAAAAAATATACAATGCTTCCCAGCCGCATTGCCTCGAAACCAGTGCGCATAGGTGTCGCACCAGCCAAGCTAGCTGCAGCAAAAGCTCCCAATGCCACCGGTGGGGTAATAAACGAAATCATTCCCCAATATAGGATGAATAAATGTACGGCTATTGGATCCAATCCTAAGCCAATGAGAGCTGGAGCTAAAACAATAGCAAGCAATATATAAGCAGCTGTTACGGTCATGCCGACGCCCAGTATAAATGCCGTTCCCGCCCCCATAAACAGCAGCGGCATTAATTCACCCCCCGCTAGCCTGGTAATCTCTCCCGAAAAGGAACTGGCCACGCCGGTCATCATTAACCCACCGATAATAAGTCCAACAGCGGCCAAAATAGCAACTAACTCGGTGAGCAATCGCCCACTAGATTCTAAAAACCCAGACACCTTGTCCAAAGAAATACGTATGTCTTTGGGTGCCTGGCTCAAAGCCAGAAGTATCACTCCAGCACCTAGAGGCACCGTTGTGACAAATGCAGCGGAAAACTTTACGCTAGCTATAATGATGGCCAGAAAAGCTAGGATTGCACCTCCAAGTATATAGTACCAAACGTCCTGTCGCTTCAGTTTCCCAAATTGGCTTAAAGCCAAAAGCGCAATCGTCGCATAGAAGGGAGCATGGGCTTCACGTTTCAAATAAATTAGTAGATAAACTAATAGCAGGAACCCAAAAATATAATACCAGCCCTCAGAAAGGGTTTTCTTAACAGAAGGCAACTCAGATTTGGGCAAACCTTGAATATCATTTCGCGCGGCATACGAGTCGATTTGTACAAATAATCCAAAGAAATAAAGGAAAGACGGAACAACCGCCGCTAAAGCCACTGCCACGTATGGGATATCCAAGAAAGAAGCCATGACAAAGGCCGTCGCCCCCATAACCGGAGGCATTAATACCCCACCTGTGGAAGCGCAAGCTTCGATTCCACCAGCGTAACGGGGCGGATAACCGGTCCTTTTCATAGCGGGTATTGTCATAGATCCGGTGGTAAGAATATTAGTGACGACGCTACCGCTCAACGAGCCAAATAAACCACTCGCAAATATTGCTACCTTAGCCGGGCCGCCTCTCACACCCCCCAAAACTGCAAAGGCCAGATTTATGAAAAAGCGACCGCCACCTGTACTTTGTAAGGCAACTCCAAACAAAATAAATCCTACTATTAACGTTCCAAAGACCCTGAGAGGAATACCCAGCACGGATTCCTCACTCATCATGTGGTAACTTGCTGTAGCAACGATATCTTGTGATAACCCCGACAGAACTGCTGGCATAAATTGCATATCTGCAAATATAGGATACAACGAAAATGTTCCAAATATGATGGCGATCCCCCAACCGCCGGCGCGTCGCGCAGCCTCCATAATCAATACCCAAAAAACAAACGCCATGACTACAGGCCCCGTTGGCGAAATAAATTCCCAACCCTCCTGCAGGCTAGTTAATCCAGTTACCGAAAAATAGCCGCCGACACTTAGGCAAATTAGGAATAAGAAAATGTCATAAAGTGGAATATAAGAACGTGGGGACTTGGCTGTAGCCGGAAAAACTAAAAAAACATTGGAAAGGAACAACGCAAGCAGCAAGTACAGATAACTATTTTCTAAAACTGCCAGGCCTGTCAAAGTGTGTAGACCCATAATTTGATACACTGCCAACAACAGGCCAGCCATAGCGGACAAAAGAAATATTAGCCTCGAATATCGTGTCAGAGAGCGGAAACGAGCAGGCGACTTTTTATCTTCATAATTACTGCCTTCAGAGAGCTTTTCTATTCCCCCCATATCGTATCCATTCCAGCTTCCGAAAGAGCAATAAAGCGAGCTCGTAACCACTCTTCGTAGAAGATTTCCTCGGGAATTTCCTTCTTCAAGAATTCATTCCAAGCAAGCGACAAGGTATCCTGCCTGGCTACTAACCCATCGTTGTGAACTTGATGTTTCTCAGTCCAGACGCCTATTTCCCTAAAATATCGAACCGCACCATCATGATACGGCACGATCCAATCAAACACCTGACGCTCCATTGCAAAACCCACACCACTAGAGTGCGCATCCTTGAACTCCTCGTAATTGATATGGATGAGCTTCGCAAGATCGTAGGCCATTTGCTCATCTCTGGTGGCGTATGTAATTAAGATGGGGTAACCGTAACTGCCGCCTTCCAAAGGATTCTCAACCGAGAGATCCACTCCTGCGGTACCAATTGAGGGTTTTATCCACGGAGCCTTGAGGTTCATGCGATGCCAGCCTGCAACATCATCGTGCGGCTTCGGAATAAAATACAACCCTCTAGGGGAGCCAGCCAACTGATACAAAGCGGATGTATTCGTACTAGCAATGGCGGCATCAATAGTACCCTCAATTAAACCTTGCATAGCGGCCTTTTGCCCCCCCACTACCACCCGGGTAACATCCGACCAATCCAGATCACCAAATGCCAACACCCCTTCCATATTCATGTTCAAAGCAGGGGCCCCAATTACCCAGACGACCCGTTTGCCGGCCAAGTCCTGCACGGTCTTTACACCCGTGTCCTTGGTAGCTGCCGCAACAACCGTATTGGTATTAGACCATGACATCATAATAAGTCGAAGTTTCTGGGGGCCCCAACGGCGTGTTCCAAAATCGTTGACACCTTCTTGAGCAAGGTAGCTACCTATCCCAGTCGCAGCAAATTGAACCCTTTTTGCACGGAGTGGGGTAAGTCGAGATATATCATTTTTTGCTGGAATTACACGTAAACGGTAACCATCATCGGCTAGCGCGTTCCCGATAGCCACAGACACTGCATAGCCCGAGGAAGTAGTACCATAAGCGGTCCATCCGAAGGTCCGCGGCAAACCCTCAGCCCTTGGACCAGAGCCAAAACACACCAGCAAAGTGAAAGTTAGAGCCGTGCAGAAAGCTTTGCTTAATACATTACCACTACACAAAAATTTATATCGAAATTTTAACATAACTCTTCCACACTATACTAACCGGGCGCCGAAACCTTAGCCCAGGGCGAAGGTATGAAGGCGGCACCTGTCACGGGCCCTCCACCAATTGCACCACTTACTAAGTTAGGACAAGCGTACAATGATGGGTACACGCCATGGTGCCCCCTCTCAACCGAATATTTCTTGCTTATCTCTTTCTCTATCTCTGGGGACAACCGGCTATCTAAGCTCAGAGTATCTCCTCCACTGACATCAATTCTGGGTTGCGCAGCGGCAGACCCCACATCCATGCCAAAATCCGTTAAAAACGACATCAATTGAAATACGGCCGGCATGATGCGTCTACCACCCGAAGCCCCAAGGGCAGTCCGGGTCCCATTGTGACTAAAAATTGTCGGGCACATATTGGATAAGGGCTTCCGTCCAGGCTGGATAGAATTTGGACGCCCTGGTCTCGGATCAAACCACATTATGCCATTGTTCATGAGGACACCGCTATTGGGCAACATCACCTTTGATCCAAATAGAGACAATAAGGTCTGCGTCAAAGCAACAAAGTTACCTTCGCCATCGGCGACACTAATATGGGTAGTACATGATGGAGACGTAGCCTCATTACTGTCTCCCATAGTATCAAATCTGTGCTGATAGGCCTCGCTGAGACTTTCTGCGTACGCCTGATAGGTTGCAGGATCAGGAGTTTTCCCCTTTGCCCGGTCACCCAGGCGTTGGAAAGTATCCAAGAGAGTAGGCCCTGCGGTCAGGCCTGGCGCAACACTAATAGCAACGTCTTTATATTTCCCTTCCAGGGCAGGGTGAACCTTTGCCTCATATTTTGCCAGATCAACCTTGGATAGAACACTGCCGCCAGCCTTCAAGTCTGATACCAGTGAGTCTGCCAGCTTTCCTTCGTAGAAATCTCTAGGACCTGCATCTCGCAACCTTCGGTAAGTTTCCGCCAACTTCCCCAGAACTATCCCCGGCGGCGGCCTTCCCCACTCCCCGACTGGAGGAAAACCATCTGGCAAATATACTTTCTGACTTTCTGGAAATTCTTTCAACTGCGCTGCAGCAGTTGAGATCATGAGAGTAGCGTACCAATCCGAAATCATTCCCATTTCAGCCATTTCAACGGCTGGAGTTATTAGATCTTCCCACGGAAGCGAACCGAATTTTGCGGCGGCCGTCGAGATGCCCGCAACGTACCCAGGCACGGCAATAGATGGGTAACCGATTAAATTTCTATTTTCCAGAACCTCTGGCCAACCAAAAAGGTCGGCAGCATTACTGCCAGTGAGTGGATAGTCGTCGGAATTGAGATCACGCGGGGCGACCATTCCAAAGTCAACTGCATAAGTTTTATCTTCGGAGGCGAGGTAAACCATCATAAACCCTCCGCCACCAAGCCCACTCATCCATGGCTCCACCGTCCCGATTGCGAGGCTAGTCGCAACCGCCGCATCCACAGCGTTACCTCCACGCCCAAGCACCTCTGCTCCGATATCTGAAGCCAAGTAATGATGGCTAGCCACTACTCCTTGTTCAGAGGAGACGGTTTCCTTGGTTATATTCCAAGTTTCATGCTGACTGCGTTCTACCATTTTACCCCAACACAACTGTATCCCATCTCACAATGAAAAGGGATGACATTAACTACTCTTCAAAAGCCCCATCTCAGAAAGTTGCTTTTTGAGTAGGGCATCTTTCTCGGGTGATAAAGGCTGGCCTGGGGCTCTCGGAGCGCCACAATCTATCCCCGTTCGGTATTTTATCGCCGCCTTCAACACCGGATGGTAGCCACCTATTTTACCGTGCCAAATCAAATTACATACGTCTATTGCTTTATCTTGAGCGGCTAGAGCTCTATCCATGTCCCCGTCCCTAAATGCCTGCCATAATTCCACCCAATACTCGGGCGCTATTCCCGGAGGGCCATCTACAGTTCCTACGGCACCCATACTCAGTGCGGGCAAGGTCAGTGAGCTAAAGCCTATAAAACAGCTCAACCCCATTCGCACAAATTCACGAACATAGTGGAAACCAAAAGCTGAGTGCTTCAATCCCTCCATATTGGGAACCCTTTCCTGAAAAAGAGCCATCATATCTGGAGTAATCTCAACACCCGTAGAACTAGGAAGATTATATGCAAAAAAAGGCAAGCCAGCGCTCTCAGACACTGCACGGTAATGTTCAGCTATGGCATCGGCCGGTTGTGGGTAAAAGAATGGAGGCACGCAACAAATCGCATCCACACCTACATTTGACGCATGCTCGGCCATAGCCGCAGCCCGTTTGGTCGTCGGAGCACCAACGTGCATTATAATTTTTGCTCGACCAGCGACCTGCTCCGCAGAAATTTCTGCTATCCGACGATTCTCGTCATCATCAAGTAGAACGCTCTCACCACCCCCGCCGGCGATCCAAAATCCATCGACGCCAGAGTCAATGTTGAAATCTAGAAGTTGCCGTAAAGCATCCTCATTAAGCTCAGAGCTTGGTGTCATTGGTGTAGCCAACGCCACGTAAACTCCCTGGAAGACCCTTTCTTGACTCATGATCAATGCTCCTGTTGTCCCTAACAAACTATTTAAATCGGATTTACACTATACGGATTTTGCGCTTCGTTAAACCTTGTTACCTCAATCTTTTTCTGCAAGAAGTGAGCAGCTTGCTGAAAACACATCATTCCGCCAATATACCGTCCGAAGCAAAACAAACTAGGTAATCTAATAATGGCACTAAGGCCCCACAAATGCGTCCTCCTATGGTGTATGCTAATTAGTCTCGCAGCACCTCTCTTATCTGCTAATGCCGACGAGGAAAAGAAAACAACCCTCAGCTCAGAGCTGGGGGATGTATTTCATAGAACTATGGAAAAATGGCAAATGAGCTACACCGTGCAACAATCAAGGAAAGCTGGTGTGGCTTGCATACCCTGGAGCAAAATTGGCCGTGATTTCCTAGCCAGTGGGATCTTCGAAGCTATTGGATTTTCGTATTCTATGGCGACTGACGAAGCTGCTATTCGCGTTGCCACCCAAGGCTGTCATGAAATGGCCAACCATTACAAAGTCGAGGGATGTATGTGCGAAGTGGTATTTCTCAACGACGATCCTGCAGCCGTCACTCCGGAAGGGTTTTCCTTATCTCAAAATAAAGAAGAGTAAGGATAACAATAAAACCGCATATAAAAACAGTAAGTACGGATTCGTGAAACAAGATATAGTACTCAGTTAATTTTAATTGATATTTCAATGACGCAAGCACGTTCGGCCTTCTCCGATAATTTCAAAGTGATAGGACTGGTAAGCACTGGCCATTTTGTGAGCCACTTTTATATGCTTTTAATCCCGCCACTTTTCCCTCTGCTTCGCACAGAATTTGGTGTTGGATACACTGAACTTGGGCTGGCAATCGCAGCGTTCAGCTTGATTACGGGCTTAACTCAAGCACCTATCGGGTTCTTGGTAGACCGAATAGGGGCAAGAAAGATATTGATTGCCGGGCTTGCCCTTGAATCGCTCGCATTTATTTGTATTGGCTTGTGGCCAAGCTATTGGATGCTTGTCGCTATGATGGCTCTAGCGGGCCTGGCAAACGCAGTCTACCACCCGGCTGACTACGCCATATTAAACGCTTCAGTCGCTCACCAAGGAATGGGCAAGGCATTTTCAATACACACCGCCTCCGGAATGCTAGGAAATGCAGTCGCCCCTGGCACTATGGTCCTTCTCATTTACATTGCGGATTGGAAAAGTGGTTTGATTGCTTGCGGTCTCTTTGGCTTAGCGATTACCCTATGCATTGCGATTAACTCCTCTGTTCTCAAAGACCCAACATCTGACCCAGAGAAAAATACGCCGCGCTCCACCCAAGACGGACTCAAGCTACTATTCAGTTTGCCTGTATTGCTAGGAGCTCTGTTTTTCCTTGGAATAGCTATAATGGGTTATGGCGTCAGCACCTTTGGCGTATCGACCCTAACCGTGATTCATGGAATTACCGTTGCCGATGCGGCAGCCATTCTATCGGCATACCTTTTTGCTTCTCCCATCGGTGTCCTGTGCGGGGGATGGATCGCGGACCGAATACAAAATCATCACGTGTTTGCTGCCAGCTGTTTTATTTTACTTTCAGTTATTTTCTTCTGCTTAGCGGGGATAGACCTTAATCTCTGGGTCATCGCAGTGCTGCTCGTTTGTGCCGGCTTTTTCTCCGGAACCGTATCTCCCTCCAGAGACATGCTAATACGATCCCTAGCACCACCCACCGAAATGGGGAAGGTTTTCGGATTTGTTTCCACAGGGTTCAACGTTGCAGGCGTTCTTGCCCCTCCCTTGTTTGGCTATATTTTAGATCACTATTCAGCAAATTCTGTTTTCTGGTGCGTCGGTGCAGTTAGTTTGTTGACAGTCTTGACTGTTTTAACAACTGGCAAAAACCGTCCGCAGACTAACAACCAAGAGAAAAAGAAATTATAATTTCGCCCCGATGTTTTAAAGAAGGGCTCATTTCCCGGTAGTTGTCGAAATTCTCCTGGCAAAACTAACCTCGTTACCATCGGGATCAAGTATATGAAAATACCGCTCCCCCCAAATTGCGTTCCTCGGTGAAAAAGAAGGCTCCAAATCAGCCCGCACCGCGCGCGCATAAATATGGTCCACATCACCAACGTAGAATATAATCCGGCCCCAAGAAGCCTGACCTTCAGATTTCGTTGGCTCTCCGGGCTCTACACTAAGATTTAAGTACTGGGCCCCAACGCGAAATGTTGAAAAAGTAGACTCCTCATCACCTCGTGCGAGCGAAAATCCGAGGGCAGAATAAAATTTTACGGATTCTCGCATTTTGCGTGTAACGAACGTGACCGCGCTGATGGCTTCTATTTCTATTTTACTCTCTGCCTCAGCCACACTGACTTACGAAAAAAGATGACATGAAACTTGATGACCAACTGAGTCGACCACTACTTCAGGCGCCTTCACACTGCACTCTGGCCGGGCCACCGGACATCTAGGATGAAAAGGGCAACCCTTCGGGGGATTCAGCGGGCTAGGAACTTCACCTTCCAGTAACACCACTTCACGTTGTGCCTCTGCATCCGGTGACGGGGTGGGCACCGCCGATAACAGAGCCTGTGTGTATGGATGCTTGGGGTTTTTATACAACTCCGTGTGACTCGCTATCTCTACTACTTTTCCCAAGTACATCACCATTACCCGATCACTTATGTGCTGGACCACAGAAAGATCGTGGGCGATGAATATATAGGTAAGACCAAGTTTCTTCTGGAGCGATTCAAGTAGATTGATGATTTGCGCCTGGATTGACACATCTAGCGCCGAAACGGGTTCATCACAAATTATAAGCTTTGGATTGAGTGCAAGTGCCCTGGCGATGCCTATCCGTTGACGTTGTCCCCCAGAAAACTCGTGCGGATAGCGCTCCCCCATTCGAGCATCCAATCCCACTATATCGAGTAACTCCTCAATGCGAGCTCGGTACTTAGCCTTTTCCTTGGCTTCGGCGTGAGCAATAAGAGGTTCGCCAATAATATCCCTTACCCGCATGCGCGGATCCAATGCACCAAATGGATCCTGATAGACCATTTGCATTTTCTTTCTTATTGGGCGCATCTGACCCCGAGTTAAATTAGTAATATCTTTGCCATCAAAGACTATTTTCCCACCCGCAATGCCTAGCATTCTCAGAATGGCCAGGCCGGTGGTTGTTTTCCCGCAGCCACTTTCACCAACCACACCCAGGGTCTCTCCAGAGATCAAGTTAAAACTAACGCCATCGACCGCTTTGACTGTCCCTGCTGTGCCAGACCCCAACACCCCTGACGAAATAGGAAACTCCACCCTTAAATCTTCAACGGATAACAATGGATCAGCTGACATCTTTAACATTCACCCAACACGCAAACGCATGTTTACCTGAGATTAGAGAAAGTTCTGGCTGCTCCGATCTACAGTGCTCCGTAGAGTATGGGCATCGCGGCTCAAACGAACACCCTGGCGGCATATTACTAAGATCGGGCGGCTGCCCTTCTATTGGCTCGAGAGGCGCTTTTTCGCCATTATTTAACTTTGGCACGGAGTTCATTAAGCCGAGGGTGTAAGGATGACGCGGATCGTTATAAATATCCCGAGCTGTGCCAGTCTCTACTATCTTTCCAGCATACATTACGTTTACTCTGTCCGCGTATCGTGCCACCACTCCGAGATCATGGGTAATAAGAACCAGAGCAGCCTGGCTTTCTCTCGTTAATTCCTTAAGCAAATCGAGAACCTGCGCCTGCACAGTTACATCCAAAGCCGTTGTTGGCTCGTCTGCTATGATGAGCTCGGGCTCACACGCCAAACCCATAGCAATCATGGCGCGCTGCCGCATGCCACCTGAAAATTCATGCGGGAATGAAGATACACGCCGTTCCGGATCAGGTATTCGCACTTTTTGAAGGAGATCCACACACTTTTCCCGTACTACCTTGGCCAAGGATTTTCTATGAATCTCTATAGGTTCGCCAACTTGCCGCCCTATGGTAAGAGATGGATTTAAAGATGTCATTGGCTCCTGAAAAATCATGGCAATTCGATCGCCCCTAATTTTCCTTGCTTCAGGTTCTGATAACTCGAGGAGATCGGTTCCGGCAAACCTGATTTGACCAGAAACTATTTCTCCCGGTGGATTTGGTATCAACCTTAAAACGGAGAGTGCCGTTACACTTTTTCCCGAACCACTCTCACCAACTATTGCAACGGTCTCTCCCGCATCTACCGTGAAAGATACACCGTCAACCGCTTTGACTATTCCTCCGTCGGACCGAAAATAGGTCTTCAACTCCCTCACTTCGAGAAGAGGAGGCGCCTCGCTAGTGTAATTCATGAGAAGCATCTCTTGGCATCATCAGCACCCAAGTTCTTTTTTCAGTTTTTGATCTATCCACATCCGCGCGTATATTGGCGCTGATCTTGTTGAGCCCGTAGTCAACTCTCCATAGTAATTTTTTATGTAGGGCCACCAAGCCGTGTATTCAGCCAATGTAGGCAGCCAGATATGGGGCACGCGCTCCGTTATAATATACTCATTGAGCTCCCGCAGAACCGCATCGCGCTCTTCCTTGTTGCGCATTACAAGAGCTTCTTTATACCGCGCATCAAACCAATCGTCAGAATGAAAGGCCGGGTTCCACGTCTGGCCCGTAACAAAACTCTTTCGAAGTACGGCAAAGGGGTTGCCTTCGCTATTAAACATTAGATATCCGACCGCTTGATCTGGCTCCCGCATTTTAGCCCGGAAAGTGGGATAATCTAGCGGTACTGCCTTCATGATCACCCCGATGCGTTGGTAATAGGCCTCTAACATCGCTACAAGATCCAAATGATAAGGCTCGGTGGTACTAAACATAACCTCAAATTCCAGCCCATCCGGATAACCAGCCTCCGCTAACAAACTTTTGGCTTTTTCTGGATCATATCCGAACAATTCCGCGCCTTCGGGAGGAAGCTCCTCGATGGAGGTATAATAACCTTCCCAATCTATAGAAAACGGATAGTCTAGAACCGCGCCCTCTCCATTTAGCAAGGTCGCGAGCATCTCCTTCTGGTCAACAGCCAAATTCATAGCTCTCCTCACTCTTACATCATCAAAAGGAGGCTTATCATTACGTAGAGCTACAAAGGTAGATAACGAATCTAATCTTCGCTGAATAATTAAATCAGGGGCCGAACGAGCCAGTTCCTCCGCAAATTGCCATCTAAATCCCTCAAGTACATCGACCTTACATGTCCTTATCGCAGCAATCTGAGCGGCTTCATCTCCCATGATGTGGTAAACCACTTTATCATTGTAGGGGAGATCATAAGCAATACCGTTTATAACCTCTTTATCCCAATAATCCTCGTTCCGTTCATACACCTGCACATCATCGGGGCGAACATCTACTATTTTGTAGGGGCCGGTGCCGGTCTTAAGGCGCCAATCGTCGGAACCCTTGCCATCGTTCATATCTAACACCTCGCGCGGAGCAATACCATCGAAGTAGCTCCACGCCATTCTATAACCCCAGTTTGCGTTCCATTCTTTTAAATAGGCAACGGCCTTGTATTTACCTTCCACCTTCCACTCGTCAATAAATTCCCAAAAAGTTGGAATGCGGCGGGGACTCGTCCACATGTGATTATAAAAATAAACAATGTCCTCAGCGACTAACTCCCTCCGCTCCATGACGCCTTCCTTTCCCGGCCAAAAGACGCCTTGGCGAATGTTGAACACGAGGCGCAGTGGGTCTTCCGCTACCGACCAACTCTCCGCGAGTTCGCCCCTGTATTGCTCCGGCGGTATCCAATCAAAAGCCGTGAAACGATTTACTCCCTTGCCTCTTGGCCCAAAGTCAAGATCACCAGCTATTAAATGATCCAGAAAGGGGCCATCGTGATTGGTTTTCCAAACCCAATTATATTGGTTGAACGATAAAGCATTTAAAGATGCATGCTGGGTCACAATATTTATAATGCCACCATATTGAGGCGCTTCCCTTTCTGGACCTGCACTGGCAATCCACGGAAACATAAAAACAACTGCCGCAATTAAAGAACCTACTGACCTAAAAAACCGCATAAACAACTCCCTTCACTAGGTCTACACGTCCAGTTTCTGCTTAAGCCCCGAACCGCGCATTCGGGGATCCAGCAGGTCGCGTAAGGCATCACCAAACATGTTTATATTGTACACCACAAACGTGATCGCCAGGCCAGGCATTATGGCAAGCCACGGAGCCTGAAACATGTAACTACGGCCCTCAAAACTCAGCATGCCCCCCCAACTCGGAGCGGGTGGCGGAACCCCCAACCCTAGAAAACTCAATCCGGCCTCAACTAGAATCACTGCTGCTAAACGCGTGGTGAACAGAACAATGATAGGAGCCATGATGTTCGGCAAAATATGCCTCAATAAAATCCTGATGGTTGACACACCAACAGACTCCGCCGCATGCACGTAGTCATTTTCTTTAACGGTTAATACCGCACTACGCACAATTCGAGAACCCGCAATGCCATAAAGCAAACTCAGGACAAGAATTACCTGCCACATGCCTGGGCCGAATACAGAAACCGCCACAATAACGACAACCAAATCGGGGAAACTCATCCAAGCATCCACCATTCGTTGTACTAACATATCGAACTTCCCACGAAAATAACCTGTCGTAATTCCGATAACACAGGAGATAATTATTGAGAAAAACGCGGCTGAAAATCCGATAATTAAGGAGGTGCGAGCGCCATGAACAATCCTACTGAAAACATCTCGTCCAATTTGATCGGTCCCCAGAAAATACTCGACGGAAGGTGGTTTCAACCTATCGATAGGGTTCATTTCATTATAACCAAAAGGAGCGATGAAATCCGCAAATAGGCCGGTTACCAAAAAGACCAAACACATTACTGCCCCAAAAGCACCAAGCGGCTTTTCCCTAAAAAGTCTTCTGGTAAAATCTGCCAAGCGTCCCCGCTGGCCTATCCTCACCTTCGGGGCACTCACCCCAGCCTGCCCTGAGATATCCGCCATCTATTCTTGATCCCTAACCTTGGGGTCAAGCAAGCCATAACTTAGGTCTACAATTAAATTAACCGAAATGACAAATATACCAACCATAAGAAAAATGCCCGTAATGACTGGGTAATCTCGATCTTGTACAGCTAGAAGCAGAAGTTGCCCTATACCCGGAATATCAAAAATTCGTTCCAGAATGACAGTGCCCCCAATTATGTAAGGAACAAATAATCCAATTAAAGTGATGACGGGAATCAAAGCGTTTCGAATGGCGTGCCGCATTACCACCAGAGTTTCACTCAAACCCTTTGCCCGCGCTGTTCTTATATAGTCTTGCCTCAATACCTCCAGCATCATGGTACGCGTCATTCTCATTGTAACCGCAGCCAAAGACGCCCCCAAGATTGCCGCCGGGGTTACAAAAACGGAGAGATACCGGAATGGATCATCAAAAAACGGAACAAGGCGTGAGGGTGGAGACCAACCCCACCAAATAGCCGGAAGGATAACAATCATTGTTCCTAGCCAGAAACTAGGTATGGCAAGCCCCAATATCGCAAAGCTTCGACCAACATGGTCACCAATAGTATCCTGCTTCATTGCTGAATAAACCCCGATGGGGATAGAGATCGCCAGGGCAAACACCACTGCGAGAATGCCCATGGTCATAGTTACCGGGACACGCTCTGCAATGTCTGGGCCAACCGGAGTCTCACGAATCAAAGATGTCCCCAGATCGCGGTACACCACTATATCGCGGACCCAGTAGAAATATTGGATATGCATAGGCTTATCCAAGCCCAAATCCGCCTCAATCTCTTTCCTGAGTTGCTCGCTATCCTCCATGAAAGGACTGCTTTTTATTATGAGGTCAACGGCATCCCCAGGAAGAATCCTAATAACCATGAACACGATAATGCTAGCAAAGAATAGCGTTGGTATGACTGCCAACAATCTTCGCAAAATATAGCGCTGCATGGTCCCCCCTCCAAAAAAAACGTTCCTCAAAGCTACTCAGAAAAGCACGGGAACAGCGATCCTATCAGAGTTTCTATATTTTTCATTGAATCTTTAGAAATATATTGAGGCTGTAAGTAGTCACTTGAACTTTACATCTGGCCACAGCCGTGAAAGCAACTTGATTGCTTAAATCTGCTTTTTATGCAAAACAAGCGCCCACTGGGGGAGATAGAGCAAATCAATCAGCCGTATCGAGGTACCAAGAATTCTATGCAACAAAACACCCCAGCAGACAGAAACAAATTGCCAATACGTGAGGTTTTGGCGCCAGCTCTTCCGAAAACGGGTTCCGTTCTGGAGATTGCCAGCGGAAGCGGCGTTCACGTTGTTTGCTTCGCGGAGAACTTCCCAGACCTAGTCTGGCAACCCAGCGATCCCGATTTGGCGGCAAGAACATCTATTATTGCCAACACTGAACAATCAGGCTTAAGCAATATTTTGGAGCCACTCAATCTCAACGTTCAGGGAGATGCTTGGCCAAGAGGACATTTCAACGCACTCATTTGTATTAACATGGTACATATATCTCCATGGCAAGCGACTGAGGCTCTCTTTTACCGCGCCAAGTCAATATTGACACCAGAGAGCCCGATCTTTCTATATGGACCCTACACGCGCCCCAATGTTCCGACAGCAGCATCAAATGTCGCCTTTGACAAGTCTCTGAAGGACCGAAACCCACTTTGGGGCTTAAGAAGTCTTGAAGATATCTCAAACTTGGCAAAGGCCAATGGCTTTTGGCTAGAAAAAACTATTGAGATGCCAGCTAATAATTTAAGCATCTTGTTCCGACTTTCCTAGGGGGTTCAAGTAGCCATCTCGGCTAATTGATGTTATAGGCTTGAGGAACGATTGATTGCCTAGCAATAAGGAAGCTGGGTTTCGAAACAACACACATCGGGAGCACACCATGGCACAAGCACAGGCAAGGCATATTCTTGTGGAAGACGAAGCACTCTGCAATGAACTGAAGACTAAAATTGTTGGGGGTGAAGACTTTGCAGATGTAGCCCGAGAACATTCTACCTGCCCTTCGGCACGAAGCGGAGGAGATCTTGGATCCTTCGGACCAGGCCAAATGGTACCCGAATTTGACACGGTTGTATTCAGTGCAGAGCTAAATGAGGTACAAGGCCCAGTGAAAACACAGTTTGGCTATCACTTAATTGAGGTTACCAGTCGAAGTGACTAAACTTATAATTAATTGCAGTTAATGGCCCCCTCAGGGCAAAGCCGGATGACAGAGAATGATTGAAGAAACCTATGCCGTCCAAACAGCGGATGGGGCCATGGAAACGTTCTTAGTTTGGCCCGAACGCGAGCGGCCTACCCCAGCTGTATTTCTCCTAATGGATGCCCCAGGAGTTCGGGAAGAGCTCAAGGACATGGCACGCCGTCTTGCCACCAGTGGTTATTTCGTCGCGTTACCTAATCTCTACTACAGGGCAGGAAACAACCCTACTTTTGGACCAACAGCGTTGGACGAAAACAGCCCAGAATGGAAAAGAATGCGAGCCATTCGAACTAAGATGACTATCCCCCCTGTTATGAATGACCTGAACGCGCTGTTTGAATTCGCAAAAACCAGAGAAGAAGTCAGTGATGGCCCAATGGGATGTCACGGATATTGCATGAGCGGGCCTTATGCTCTCGCGGCGGCAGCTCGATTTCCCGATCAGATTGGTGCAGCTGCTTCTTTCTACGGAACATGGCTTGTTAATGATGCGGAAGAAAGTCCACATGGAACTTTTAGCAAAACAAATGCAGAAGTATACATCGCGTGTGCCGAACATGACGAATTGGCCCCACTGCCAATGGTCGATGAACTTCGAACGCTTTTTAAGCAATCCCAAGCGCCAGGCGAAATTGAAATGTACCCGAATGTTCATCACGGTTTCGCATTTCCAGAACGCTGGTGCTATGATAAGGCTGCTGCTGAACGCCATTGGGAACGTCTTCTTAACCTATATAAACGCAAACTCTAAGGCTCCAACTTACCACCCTTGCAGTCCCAACCAATCTGCACTGATCAGAAATCCCATTAATAAGCCCCGCCGAATGTATTCAAAATACCCATGGTCACCCGGCGCTTTTACTAAATATATTTTTGCACAAAAAAAGCCTATTGAATTACTTTATTGGACTTGAAGGGCGACCAAATAATTTCCTAATATGTGGATAGATGTGGTCCTCCACTGGAGGTAATAGGGAATGCGGTAACGCCATCATTACGGCAACGCCGCAGCTGCTCCCGCAACTGTGTGCTGTTTGTGCGCGTTTAGATTACGCCACTGGTTTCGACTGGGAAGGCAAAATTCGCATGAGAAACAGCAAGCCAGGAGACCTGCCACAGTAAAGTCACCCTCTAGGGGAGCGAGGAGATCCCTTGGGACGGAATCCGTTTGCGGTGGCACGACGTTGGGTTGGCAGATCGCCGCCGCAAGGCGCTCCAAGATTACTGGAGCACTGGATACCTTTGTGACTGGACCGCAATGGTTATCTTGTAAGAGGCTTATTTTGCGGCGCCGTTCCTGCGGACCTTGTTTTAGTGTGATTTGCAAAAGCCTAGCAAGGGTTCGATATGAAAAAACAATTTATTACCTTTCCCATCTGGATGGCGCTTACCTACTTCATCCTCCTGAGCACATATTCTGCTTCTTCTAATTCCCAACTAACCGATGAACTAGTTGTTTCCTCAACAAGATTGACCCAGAGTCAAACTGCAGCCTCTGTTACAATTATTACATCCGAAGAGATAGTAAACTCACCATCAGGCGATCTTCCACAATTGCTTGGCCTCCAACCAGGCATTCATAGTCGCGACCTCTTCTCAGGCACAAACGGTACGGAAGCTGCAGTAGACATGCGCGGTTTTGGAGCCGTAGGAACACAAAACACACTTGTTCTTTTAGATGGTCGACGCCTAAACGACGTAGACCTAGCAGCTGTGGACTTTTCCAACCTGCCACTCAACAATATTGCGTATATAGAAATTATCCGTGGTCACGCGGGATCCGTACTATATGGTGACGGAGCAGTAGGTGGCGTCATCAATATTGTCACAAAATCACCAACTTCCTATCAAGATAGCGCTGAGACCGGTTATTCTTTTTCCCATCCTGGGCAAACTCACACAGTGAACATGTCGGCCAAACAGTCAGCAGGCCGGTACTCTATTAATGCAGCAACAAATTTCATTCATGGAGAGGCCTTCCGAGATAACAATAATCTGATACAAAAAAATCTCGTGACGCAATTGCGTTATACTGGAGATACAAACGAGGTATTCCTAAAACTAGGAACTGACTTTCAGTCAGTTGGCTTACCGGGAGCCCGCCAAATTAACCGGGCTGCGGGAACAAACCAATTTATCGACTCCCCTGAAGAAGCGACATCGCTGATTGACAAGGCTCTGCAACGCGGGCTGCGAGTGGATATAGGAGTGACCAGCCAACTCCCGAACGATAACACGTTTGTTTTAGATGCTGGATTTCGATCCAAAGATCAAGATTCACGCGTTTTCAGCATAGTCGACACCGTTTTGACGACGATATCAGTTACACCAAGAGCTGACATTGTCTGGAGACGCAACGGGCGCCTCAATGCAACTAAAATAGGCCTCGATTTATATCACTCAAATTATGACTCCGACCGGAAACAAGACCCCGGAGACCCATATTTTCATCGTTACAATGCTTATCAAAGCTCTCTGGGCATTTATGCGCAAAATGAAGTAGCTCTATTAGATAGCCTGACCCTAACTGCTGGGCTTCGGCTGAGCTGGGTTGGATTTACGGCCGGCGATGAAATCGATAACGGTGCACCGGGGGGCGGATTCGAAACCGACCATGACTCCACTAGGCGGACCGAACGAAATTATGTCTATAACCTTGGTCTTGACTACCAAATGTCGGATGAAATCTCAGGGTTTGCACGAACAAGCAGAGCAATCAGATTGCCAACAATTGATGAGCGCATAGGCAGCTCTGATACTAATACCTTTAAACTCAATACCCAGACCTCTAACGACCTTGAGTTGGGGCTGTCCTATACTGCTCCAAAGTATCACGCTGCACTGAGTGGCTTTCTTATGAAGTTAACCAACGAACTGCGATTTGATCCCACCCTGGGTGGCGGTTTCGGTCTAAACGAGAACACTGATCCGACTAAACGTGTTGGAGCAGAATTAAACACCTCATATGCGTTGTCCCCATCCATTACCCTCTCGGCCTACTCGAGCATCGTAAAGGCAACGTACCGCCAAGGCATTTTCTCCGGCAATATTGTTCCTTTGGTCCCGCAGTGGCAGTTTGGCGGCACTGCAGATTGGAACATAGTGCCCTCCCTCCTTAACGCGAAGTTGAATGCGCACTATGTTGATCAAGCTAGACTAGATAACGATGAAAGCAATGAAGGCGAGCAAATTCCTGCTTATTACCTTTTTGATTTTGGTTTGTATGGGAATATTGGCCCATCTATTTATGGGGCTTCAAAGTGGTCGGTAGAAATCTCCAACGTTTTGGGCCATAAGTACTACAACTATGGAGTACGAAGCACTACAAACACTCGGGTTTCTAACGTATACCCGTTGGCAGGACGGGTCGCGCGGGTTGGTCTAACTTGGCAGTTTTAATTGCTTCTGGCCTAGCCTCAATGAATAATATTTTCATTTCGATCACTCCAGTCTGTCAAAGTGTATGAATGACCGTGCAAGAGAACGTAATGGGTCAGGATGAAATTAGGCTACAGCATACTTGCTACCGCTCTGGGTTCCTCAGCCCTGCTGCATGTTGTGGCCATTATTTTGTTTTCCGATGCCACCCCCACCAAGGATTTCCAGAATTATCAAACCGATATAGTCCTGACCCTTCTTACTCACAAGACATCCGAAAGCCATCCCCAAGAAATTTCGGTGATAGGCCATTCCGCACCATCGATACCCCCTATCAGGCATCCAAAAAATCTGGTTACCACGCCCACGGCAGTGGCCCAACAGAGAATACATGTACCCGATAGCCTCACCCATTTAGATCAAGTAACGCCAACTGGCGACGAAAAGGAACTTGAGCGGCAAGAGACTATTATCACAACAAACTGGCAAACAATTCAGCCGACGACGCTTCCTAAACCGGCACGTGTGCCCAGAGTACCCAGTTTAAAAGAGACAGAGGGCCCCACTGACAATCTACCAAGAAACCCTCCCAAATTGAGTTCTACATCAAGACTTAGACCCGTTCTTGATGGTGAAGACTTACCACTCCCACCTATCCCGTCCCGCTCATTACAGCATAACGAACCAGGTAAAGGGAAGCCCGCCACACACTTAGCCCTGCCAAATACAGTCTCTGGGGAAACACTGTTAAAGATCCTTGATCGACACGAAAATACGGCCGAATACCAATCAGCAGAACTGCTTAATCTACCTCCCTCTTACCCCAGAAGAGCGCGCCGCGAAGGGCTCGAAGGACGAGTGGTATTATCAGTTTTGGTCACCAACACGGGCTCTGTGAAAAATATCTACGTATTGGAAACAAGCGGCGTATCACTATTAGACCAAGCAGCCATCACCGCTGTAGCCGAGTGGAGTTTTGTTCCGGCAAAAATAAAAGATACCGCAGTGGAAAGCACGAAGCTCATCCCAATTCGTTTTCAGCTAGAGGACTAGGCACTATCTCCTGAGAGCGCGGCGACTAAATCCTCAAGGTCGAAATACCCCTTCGTTAAATAGTAGAGTATTGCAATATACTCATACAAAACCGCTCGCGATGCGCCCAATCCTGAGGAAGTTGGAAACCATTCTCCCAGCGGCCGAACTTTGGCAGCGATAGTATTTCGTGCCGTCTCTACGAACACCTCCAACCCTTGAGCGCGCAGTGACGCTGCCATGCGTTTAACATGTGCTGCCGATGTGACGACTAATACTCGGTGTCCACCGCGCTCACTGATTATCCTGGAAGCCGCTACTGCGGTATCCCAAGTGTTTTCAGCCCCATGCTCCAAGATCAAAGATGGGCCCCCTAAGCCCAATTGCTCGGCAACAACTCCCGCTTCGCTAACCGGTTCTCCGCCAGGAGTGCCACCAGATAAGATAAGTGGAACGCCGTAATCCCCACTCAATTGGCTCCCTTTGACCGCCCGCGCTATTCCCGTATTATTGGACCACCACCTATCGCTGGGATCCCTAAATATCCCTGCCGTTGGCACCAAGATTGCATTAGGCTTCGTCTCGCCAACAAGGCGGGGTTCCGTGTCGAGCGGCTGCAACAGCAAGGCTGGGGTTATTGGCATACTTAATATCACCAAAAGTACCGTCGCACCGCATATTAACGAAAAACTTAACCTTCTATGACGCCAGACAACCAGCCCTACTAATAAGATGAAAAGTAGGGGCATCGGGACGAAAATTAGAATTTCCAGTAAATCACGCATTGAACATTGGTTTCACAACCCTTAACACTCATACTCTGACCAGTTTTATCCACCTGAAGTTTGTTTGTCCCGCTTTTTCTGGAACAAGGTCTCTCTTGGGAATCCACAACAATTGTCTTCGAAAAAATATTAAAGTGATCCAATTTTCCGTGAATACACTATAATAGTGTATCAGGAATTTTATTTGTACTTATCAACACGAGATATTAGAATGCAGCCGGCTACAATCAGCCAGCCGACGAGGACTAGATTAGAATGTAGAGACGGGCTTCGTATAAGCCCCGATGAAGAGTTGGAAGCATTTCACTAGAGAGTAGGATACACATGTTTGGGTTTGATCGTTTAAGTAAGTACGCGCATGGTTATTCGAGCTACAGTAATTGGTCCCACCGAGACCTGTTTAGGCCGCGTTTTTATAACCCTCTCTTCCTGACGATAGCGCTTGGATTAATTATCGGGCCTGCCCACTCGGATGAGGAATTACTCACGGACGAATTGCTAACGGATGAGATCCTTGCGACCGAGGATCTGGATGGCGATTTGCTAATTGACGACGGCGATGATCTTTTACTGGAAGATCAAGATTTGACTCTAGAGGAAAACTTGCCTGAATCCGCAAGCGAGCAAGAAGACATTGCAGCAGAAGCAGCTCGGCAACACGAGGCCTTATTTGCTGAAACCCGGTTCCCGTCCGCTGCAACCTGCGGCACATGTCATCCCAAACACTATTCTGAGTGGTCTATTTCGCAACACTCATATTCACAGCTAAGCCCGGTCTATCTCTCCCTAAGTAATAAGATTAACCAACTTGCCAATGGCTCAAATGGTGACTTTTGCCTCCGTTGCCACAACCAGGTGGGTGCCAACCTCGGAGAAGATCAATTTGCATCGAACCTCGAGCGACACCCTACTTCTCGTGAAGGCATCACCTGCGTGGTCTGCCATCGCATAGACAGGAGCTATAATAAAGCAAGCGGCCGCCTGGCCCTAGTGGAGGGTGGCGTAACCGAAGCCGTATATGGGCCGGAGGGAAATCGGGAATTGGCTAGAGTTCTTGATAACACTCATGAATATCGGGTTGTCACAGACCCAGAGGAGTCGGGACGAAAGATCCATAAAGAAGCAAAACAATTTACTGGTATTTCTGACCCAATATTCTGTGGGACCTGCCACGATGTAACCCTTTTTAATGGCTTTAGGCTTGAGGAAGCCTTCAGCGAGTATAGAACCTCGCCGGCAGCGGCTAGAGGCGAGACCTGCCAAGACTGTCACATGGGGAAGATCCAGGGTATAGCCTCGGGCTACGAGCATGGTCCTGCTGCAGTGGTGGGAGGAGTTGAAACCGAGTCCAGGAAAATCACAAATCACACTTTTGCAGGCCCTGACTATTCTATCATTCATCCTGGACTATTTCCCCACAATATAGAAGCCCAACGGATGGCCACTATGGCGGAATGGCTGGAATTTGATGTCGAAGCCGGCTGGGGTACTGACGGTTTTGAAGATTTAGTTGAGGACGACAGCTCTTTCCCAGAACGTTGGCAATCTATCGATGACCGATATGATGCCAGAGAAATAATTGACCATCAGTTGGAACGGCTTGAGCTAGCAGCAGAAAAGCGACTCGAAGTGTTGCGAAATGGATATGTTCTAGGGGAAGTTTTAACAGATCAGGCTGATAGCAATGGTATTGTTTTTCGGGCTCAGTTGAAGAGCGGAACAGATGGCCACAATGTGCCAACCGGCTTTACTGGAGAGCGTTTGGTTTGGCTTGAGGTGACCGTCACAGATAGCGACGGACAAATTGTTTTCGTGTCCGGGGACCGGGATCCAAATGGTGATTTGCGCGACGGCCATTCATCTTATGTACACGCAGGAGCGGTCGAGCTTGATCCATACCTCCTTAGTCTACAATCTCTGTTCGTTACTCAGAATGGAAGGGGAGGTGAGATCGAACACGTCATTCCAATTCCCTATCCGGTCACTGCACTACCTCGCGTTCTGCCATCCCCGCTTTCTCTTGTATTTACCGGGGAACCATTGACTGAACGAAATCATAAGAAAGGTATTGAGCCTCTGGGTGAACGTTGGGGGAGATATGTTGTAGAGCCAAATGCGCTGACTGGGAAAGGGCCATACAAAGCAGTTGTCAAAGTGATTCAGCAGCCCGCACCCGTTAACCTGTTAATTGCTATGCAGGATGTTGGTTTTGACTATGGGCTAACTCCGAGAGAGGCTGGTGACGCCCTCATAGCTGGAGCGCAAGTGCTATGGGAACGTGAATTAATTTTTGACGTTCACACCAACTCATCAAAAGACCCACTAGATAGCGCGGAGGCTGGCAACAACATCGACGGATAAACGATTTCACACCGGCCTTGAAGACATAGCCCTTCACAGAGTATTAATTACTTATTCAGCATTCGGCGCGGGGGCCGCCCAATGTCGAGTGTTGCTATTAGGAAGTTTTTAAGAGAGGGACACAATGTCCGGTTGGGCTAAATTCACCATCTTGTTATGTGCAGTTTATCTTGGAACAACTGACCTAGCTGTCGCTAAGTCAATGGAAGATAAGCCTTGGTATGACTGGCTCTGGCCGCTTGGCCAACGCTATGGCGTCCAAACCCTAAAAGACGAATATGTTCCCTTCCAGGGAGCCGGCCAGATCCCCTACCGACCTCGCCTCCATATAGAGCTTGGTGATGGCTTCTTAGACACCGGCAAACTTAGTTCTGGCTTCAAGGTACCGATACTAGGAGCGGTCTGGCAACCTAGGTTATGGAATTATATTTTTAACAGATCCGTAATCCAGTCCTTTGACGATGGAGCAGAAGGAAGGGACCGGGACACGGAAATCTCTAATAGGCTGGATTACTATGCAAACCTGCAGCTAACTGGAACTGAAAAGATTCTCCTGGGTCTGCGGCCGACCGATAATAACTCGCCGGGACGTTTTACAAGGTACACCTTTGATGGTTCCGACAAAGATTTTAAAAATGAACTTAATCTAGATATTGAAACCTTATTTTTTGAAGGTGATGTTGGCAGTCTAGCGCCAAATCTCGACAAAGCGGGATTAACTCCCATAGATTTTGGATTTAGCTTGGGCCGCCAACCAATTACCTTCCAAGAGGGAATTATAATAAATGACACTGTGGATGCGATAGGATTAGTCCGAAACAACCTAAATTTCCCGGGGACCTCCAACCTTCGCATGTCTGGCATGTGGGCCTGGGATAGGCTCGACCGCAATGATCGGGTTCGTGGTTCAAACGCTAACATGTATGCTTTGTTTACGGCTGTCGATGCTCCAGTCAGCACGTTTAATATTGATACTATTTACGTGGATGATAATGCCTCGGATGGATCGGGCGACGCTGCGTATCTGGGCCTAGCCTCCATTCAAAGAATCCGATCTCTGGGTGGAATGAGCACCGCATTTCGTATTAACAGCTCACTAGCCTTAGACTCCGAAATACCTGGAAATACTGTTGGCAACGGAACATTTATTACCGGTGAGTTTTCAGTGACGCCGCACGGTTCCAAAGACATTGCCTATTTTAACCCATATATCGCTATCGGTAACTTCACCCAGGCTGGCCGTGAAGCAATTGTCGGAGGACCTCTAGCAAATGTAGGGGTGTTATTTGCTTCTCCAAACCTCAGCACCCATGGTGCCGAGATTAGCCCATTTGTGGATGATGATGTTGGATTTGCACTCGGCTATCAAGCCTTTTGGAACCATCGACGCACCAATTTAGTACTCGAATTAGCAACGAAAAAAGACTTTGGAGGATCAGGTAATGATTCGGTAGCTATTGGCTACCAACTCCAACAAGCCGTGGGTCAGTATTTTCAAATTCAAATTGAGTCTTTTTATACTTTTAACAACCTCATTTCTGATGGTGCAGGCGCTCGCTTTGAGATCTTGACAGTATACTAAGGGCAATTAACATTTAAAATCATGTGAATGCGATTGGCGCACTCGAAATACTCCTGTTTACCGACCATTCAATGGAAGTATGACCTATGCTATTGAATGCGAATAGGATCATAGAATGCTCAGAGATTTTAATACCCCATCAGTAATGTATGAGTTAGGCATAGTTCTTGTTGCTCTAATTGCCCTACAGGCACTACTATATTTTTATAGCTCGTTGCGGTCGGTTTTGTATGCACGGGCTTACCAAAAGCTTAACCTACAAGCCTTACGAACAAGAGTTTTAGCGGAGGTCAAACAAGAGCAGCTTACCCAAGAGGTAGCAGCCAGCACTTGGTCAGGGTTCAGGAAATTTAGAGTTCGTCGCATAATTGATGAGGCGAGGGATATTAAATCTTTTTATCTAGTCCCCCACGACGGCAAGCCTTTCCCCCGATTCCAGCCGGGCCAGTACCTAACCTTCAACCTAAAAAGACGGGAATCTGAAAAACCACTCGTGCGATGTTACTCATTATCAGACTCCCCGTTTCAAAAAGACCACTATCGGATAAGCATCAAGCGGCTCGACCCACCTCCTAATACCGTAGACATTGAACCCGGGTTATCTTCAAATTTTTTTCACCGAGAAGTAGCGGAAGATGACATTGTTGATGTAAAAGCGCCTTCCGGTAACTTTACTCTCGATTTGTCCAGAAACAAACCTGTGGTTCTAATAGGTGGGGGTATTGGCGTTACGCCTATGCTAAGTATGCTGGAAGGTATATGCGAAACCGAATCTAATCGGGAGTGCTGGTTATTTTACGGCATAAGAAATAGCGGTGAATATATCATGCGAGACCGAATAAAAGGGTTGGTCACTCAAAATGAAGACGTTCATGCTGAGATATGCTTTAGTAACCCTACCGACGACGACGCTATCGGGATAGACTTTCACCACAACGGAAGAGTAACTATAGATTTGCTTAAATCAAAACTTCCATCCAATAATTACGAGTTTTACATTTGTGGGCCAGGACCAATGATGGAATCTTTGACCACCGGGCTTAAAGAATGGGGTGTGCCAAACCAGGATATACGCTTTGAATCCTTTGGCCCTGCTAGCATAAAAAAGACTACTGAGGCGTCTCGAGCTGGCGACCTAGCACCCGAGAAACAACTTGAAATTGAGTTTTCTAAATCGTCGAAAAGTGTGAGTTGGGACGGGTCCTACAGTTCTATCCTAGAGCTAGCAGAAGCCCATAATATTACTATAGAATCAGGTTGCCGCGCGGGAAGCTGCGGAACTTGCCTAACAGCGTTGAAACAAGGAGAAGTAGAGTATATTGAAGAACCGGGAACATTGCCTGAAAGCAGTTCTTGTCTGGCTTGTATCTCGATACCAAAATCAAAGTTGATACTGGATGCCTAATTCTACTAACCCACCAATAAGTTAAATACAGGGATATTTTACGGAGATTGGAAATAATGCCACTGGAAAATAAGTTTTGCCAAACAATTAAGCCATTGAAACTACTCCTTCTTATCCTGACGGTAATTGGCTGTATACACCCGGCCTTCGCAACAGAACTAAAAATTAATCCAGAAGAGGTCCGCGGGCCAGACGCTTGTGGTGAGTGCCATAAAAAGTCAGTCGAAATCTGGAAGGCAACACCCCATGCGACCACATTTCAGAACTTGCCAAGAAGTGAAAAAGCCAAAGAAATTGCCAAAGCAATGGGCATT
>CACETT010000009.1 GCA_902562525.1 uncultured Alphaproteobacteria bacterium | reverse complement strand
CGCAGAATTCTCAAGATCACCGTACAGTTTTAAGACGGCTTCTCCAAGAGGAGTCCGAACCATACCCGGGTGGATTGAGTTACACCGAATATTATAGCCTTTAAGCCCACAGTAAGCTGCTACTGACTTAGTTAACTGCCGAACAGCACCTTTCGATGCGCCGTATGCCGCTATATCCGGCGCAGCGCGAATTCCCGCAGTGGAGGAAATATTAATAATTGATCCACCGCCAGTATTCTTCATTTCCCGAATTACAGCTCGACAGCCGAGAAAAACGCCATTGCTATTGATGTCCTGCACAAACTTCCACTCGGCTAGGCTCATATGCTCGATATCTTGTGGCGCTCCCGTACCCATCACCCCCGCATTGTTCATGAGAATATCAATCCGCCCATGCATGCTAATAGTATCCGTAATAACACGGTCCCAATCTTCTTCTAGGGATACATCGTGTGCTAAGGATGCAGCCAACGAACCAATTTCTGTCGCAACTGACTTCACTCCAGTCGCATTCTTATCGGTTAAAACTACCTTAGCCCCCTCAAGGGAAAAAATTTTAGCAGTTGCGGCCCCAAAACCTGAGGCCCCACCAGTAATCAGGGCAATTTTCCCATCCAAACGTGTCATTACAATTTCTACTCCTACTCGCAATAAGAGTTGGCCGACGGCTGAACTACGACCACAACACTTTACTCATAAACTCAATTCACGTTGCCCATAGATTCCAGTTTTCCGGTCTCTTCCTTCTAATGACCAACAAACATCGGCCTCCGTTTTTCCATAAATGCACGTCGACCCTCTTCTATATCCTGGCTATCAGAACAATCTTCGACAAGCTTTCGACAAAAAGCATCATCACGTTCTTCCTCATCCTTAAGTAACTCATTCACAATTAAATTCGTTGCCCTTACTGATAATGGGGCGTTATTGGAAATAACCTCTACATAATTGGCAACGTATTGATTCAGCTCCTCTTGCGGCTGTATACAATTGACCAATCCCATGTTCAACGCTTCTTGGCTACTAAATCGGCGAGCTGTATAAAAAATCTCTTTGGTAAATGCGGGACCCACTAAATCCAAAAGTACCTTTGTGTTCGCATGCCCGTAACCAACTCCAAGTTTAGCGGCCGGAATGCAAAAGCTAGAATTCTCTGAACATATCCGCAAATCGGCGCATACTGCAATTCCCATACCACCACCATAACAATAGCCGTCGATCTTTGCGATAGTTGGCTTAATCGCGAATTGGACCGCACTATACGCTCGCTCAACAGACACGCCGTATTCCTTTATACGACCGCTATCAGAACGTTCGCTTTCGAATTTGGAAATATCCGCACCGGAAACAAACGACTTTTCTCCGGCGCCCTCGAGAACCACTACCCTTATATCGTCTTCTTTTTCAAAAAATCGGATGGCATCAGCAAGTTGATTCCACATAGCTTGCGACATCGCATTGTGTTTTTTTATGTTGTCAAAGATAACACGGCCAAGACTTTTATCCTTTTCCGCCACAACTCTACCTTCGGACATAAGGAATACTCCACTTTTAATATATTTCGAAGTGAATGATGACTGATGACAGTGGCGACAGCAAGCAGGTTGCTGTTAGAGCTCTGTCTGTCTTATTGGTGTACTGCGAAATCACTGCTACATTATCTCCCAAAGGTTCCAGTATTTACTGGCATCTGTTCAAAATTTATTAAGTAGGAGTAACCCCATATGCGTCGTTCAAGACTAAAAGCAGGCGGGGCAAATGTTTTCCAGCAAATAAGGGCCAAAAGAAGTGAAGCAATCCAAAGGGGGCAAGTCCTCCTTGATCTTTCAATTGGGGAGCCAAGAGGTCCAGCCCTGCATAGTGCTCGGAAAGCCGCGAGCGCAGCTGTGCTTAGTACTGACGAAAGTATGCACGCATATCAATATAACGATAGCCCGGCAATTCCAAAGTTTTCTCAGAAGTTTGTTGAAGCACATCTCACCAAAGGGGTGGCCCTGAACGATGTGGCTTACTTGCCAATTCCTGGGATTAAACCAATACTTGGGCTACTTCCCCTCGCTTGCGGATGCGCTACTGAGAAAGTGAGCGTCGCTACCATGAGCAAGCCCGGCTACCCAATTCCAGCCGATTGGTGCGCATTTCATCCGAATGTGACCCACTACCCCCTCCCATTGAATTCCGCTAATGATTTTCGCTTTCAGCCGAGCGATATCCCCGATGGAACCAAATTAATCATGACAAATTACCCACACAATCCATCAGGACAAATCGCGAGCACCGAATGGTTTGAAATCCTTTGTGATTATTGCTCCAAAAATGATATTCGCCTCTTTAATGATGCTGCGTATATATCCCTCAGTCATTCAGATAATTGTTCAAACTTAACAGAAGTTGCCAGTGATTTTTCCGAGTTATCCTGGTGCGAGGCTTTTACCGCAGCTAAATTAATTGGTAATGGCACAGGCTGGCACATAGGCTCAGCCATTGGATCATCTGATTTCATCAGCGACCTTAGGGAAGTTAAGGGAAAGACCGACGCCGGCTTTGTGGCACCTATGGCAGCCGGGGTACTTGCGGCACTCGAAGAAGAGCAAGCAAATATTTCAAAGTACCGGGCGATGTACAGGCAGCGCCTGGAAACTCTCACCCAGATTATGGAAGACCAAGGAATGAAGCTAGCTATAAAGCCACGCGCCGGCTTTTATACCTTGTGGGAAACCCCTCGACATGCCTTCGGCAAAACAATTTCTAACGCGGCCGAATTTAATTTCTCAATGATCGAGCAGACAGGCTTAGTCGGCGTCCACTTCGGCGACTATGTGCGATATGCAGTCTGCGCAGATATAGACGCAGTGAAGGAGGGCATTAAAAACGCATTCCGACAGGCTCAGGTATCGTACGATTAATTTCAATTTAAAATAAGCAATTATCATGCACTATTTGGTTCCAAACATCCGGTCTCCGGCATCGCCCAGACCCGGCAAAATATATCCTAACTCATTAAGTTCCCGATCAATTGCCGCTGTGTAAATAGGGACATCAGGATGTGTCATTTCAAAGTTTTTGATGCCCTCCGGGGAAGCTAAAAGACACATGAAAATTATTCGCGTCGCGCCAGCAATCTTAACCTGACGCACGGCTTCGATAGCCGAATTACCCGTAGCCAACATGGGATCCACGGTTATGCAAACACGTTCTTTCATTTGGGAGGGAAATTTCAAATAGTACTTCACTGCCTCCAAGGTTTTGTGGTCGCGATAAAGACCCACATGCCCAACTCGGGCTGAAGGGATTAGATCCAGCATCCCGTCAAGCAGTCCATTACCGGCGCGCATGACAGTAATGATACATGTCTTTTTTCCTTTCAGTTTTATCCCCTGTATCGCTTCCAGCGGAGTTTGGATAGGGACGCGCTCAGTATCAAACTCCCTGCAGACTTCGTATGCTAAAAGAAAACTCACCTCGCGCATCAACTGGCGAAATTGCCCTGTTGGGGTGTTTACATCTCTCATGAGCGTAAGTTTGTGTTGAACAAGAGGATGATCAACTACAGTCACTTTCCCAGCCGTCATTGTGACGCTACTCCTGAAATGGTTTAACTGGACCCACCTACTATACACGCTCAGAACAAGACCAGAGTGATATTAAAGCATAAATTTGGGAATGGGCCTTCGTGTCCAAAGAGCAAAGCGTGATTTCTCCGCCTTATAGAAACGCCGATAGGCGCCTACAGGATCATCGCCCTTAAACTTGTCAGGCATTGCCTGTGGGGGATCTTTCCAGCCCGCATCTGGAAAAGGCGGGTCAACGGGCAACGTCTCTATGACATTTTCAGAGGCATGCACTTTCCGGTATCGCCACGTATACTCCCGACATAGCGTTAAACCGAAAACCCTTAGCCAAAGATAATGATCAATACTGTCACCCGTCCAAAGAGCCGTTGGATGACGTTTATGGGTCGGTTTATATGGCCCAACCATCCCATACCTATCGAGTGAAGTACACAGGAGTTGGGCCGTTTCCAGGCACATTTTGACAACGTGCTTATCACAATGATACTTAACCGCGTTATCAATCTCGCGGTCTAAAAAAAATAAATTCATTGCCAACTGGTACGTCATTAAGCGAGCAGTAGATCAACGCCCACGCTTTCTTAGCCCAGATGGGAAAGAAGACGAATATTGTCATTCGGGTCTATCTATGGGGAAGATATTGACTGGTTCGATAGAGGCATAATCCAAATAACCTAGTCTGGCCAAAGGCTTGATTTTTCTGACATCCACTTTACCATCAACCACCATCGTTGAAGAAATATGTATACCTACAACCTCACCAATCACCATATTGTTTGTAATATTGGCTTTGTTTGAAGGAAGATGAATTGTCTGTAGATACTTACACTCTAGGGCAATTGGTGAACTCTGGACACGCGGAGGCTTAACATTAATACAGTCGGCTGCCTCCAAGCCAGCTTCTGCCATCTCATCAATGCTTTCCGGCACATGCTTGGACGTAGCGTTCATCTCGTGGCGCAGATCATAGGTGCACATATTGAATACAAACTCGCCCGTCGCTTCCGCGTTCACCAGAGAGTCCTTTGGCTCGTCTGTCCCTGCCTTAAAGCCATTTGGACAAAACATTACGCATGGGGGCTCACCAGATATTGAATTGAAGAAACTGAAAGGCGCAAGATTTACGATGCCATTAACACTCACAGTGCTAATCCACCCAATAGGCCTAGGCAAAACCAGGGCGGTATAGACTGAGTGTTTGAACGGTTCCGGCTTCATGCCCACATCTCTCGGGTCGAAAAACATTAAACTCATTCCTTCTAGTTGTCTGGCATATTCTCCACATTCGATTTAGATGCCAACTCGCTCTCCTAAATAGTATCTATTATACTTTCAGTCCACGGCAAGATGAACGGGAACTATTACAAGAAGGAATAGAAAAGTGGCCATAGAAAAGCGGGCGTTCGGTAGAACTGGACACATGAGCTCTGCAGTCATATTTGGTGCTGCAGCACTCTGGGACACGGATATTGGAACCGCTGAGCGCGTTCTAGACCTCCTGTTTGAGCACGAGGTAAACCACATCGACGTAGCTCCCGGGTATGGCACAGCTGAATTACGGGTTGGGGAATGGATGTCTCGACATCGCAAAGATTTTTTCCTGGCAACAAAAACAAAAGAACGAAGCTACCGGCAAGCGAAAGAGCAATTTCACCAATCTCTGGAACGCCTAAAAACAGATAAGGTTGACCTAATCCAATTACATAGCCTCACACACCCGGATGAATGGGATCAAGCACTTGGACCTGGCGGGGCATTGGAAGCCTTAGTAGAAGCGCGTGATCAAGGTCTGGCAAAGTACATAGGGGTCACAGGTCATGGGTGGACAGCCGCAGCTATGCACCAAAGAAGCCTAGCCAAGTTCGATTTTGATTCCATTCTGTTACCCTGGAACTGGGTTGCAGCTAATCACCCCACTTACCCAGCAGAGTTTGAGAAAGTAATATCATGCTGCACAGAACAAAACGTAGCCGTGCAAACAATCAAAGCAATTGCCCGTGGACCGTGGGGTGCTGGCGTCAGCAGAAACCAAACAACTTGGTATCAAGCCCTCGAAAAAGAGGAAGATATAAATAATTCTGTTAGTTGGGTTCTTTCGGACCCCAGAATTTTCCTCAACTCCGTCGGTGACATTGCCTTGCTGCCACTTGTTCTACAGGCAGCTAGTCAACCTAAAGACTGCCCTGATAGAGAGGAAATGGTAAAAATAGGCAACAACACGGGACTGGCGTCCATTTTCGGAATCTAAATATAGAGATAGCGTGGAACAATAAGTTTACAGAAGCAAACCTGGTCCCAGTAAGCCATTTGCCAAAAATAGCGGAGACCGGTAATAATTCTCAGGCAAGTAATTAGAAAGGGTATCTGATGGCAAGATTATGTGAAGGCCGGGTGGCGGTTGTAACAGGCGCAGCCCGAGGGCTGGGACGGCAACACGCCCTCCAACTAGCTAACGCCGGCGCAAAAATTGTGGTCAACGATCTTGGGGGTACGGTAAACGGTGTGGGATCTGATCCATCTCCAGCCCAAGCGGTGGCTGAAGAAATCACTGCTATGGGCGGGGAAGCTATCGTGAACGGCGATGACGTCAGCAATTTTGACGGCGCAAAAAACATGATTGACCAAGCCATTAACACCTTTGGGAAACTAGATGTCTTGGTAAACAATGCCGGGATCCTACGCGACCGCATGCTAGTCAATATGACAGAAGAAGAATGGGACGCCGTGATAAGCGTCCATTTAAAGGGCACCTTCGGGCCCTCTCGTCATGCAGCATCTTATTGGCGCGCTATGTCAAAACAAAATGATGATGGAAAGCCCGTAATGGGCCGGATCATAAACACGAGCTCAACTTCCGGCCTATATGGGAATATTGGACAAACAAATTATGGCGCTGCCAAGGCAGGAATTGCCGCCTTCACCGTTATCGCCGCGAGAGAGTTGGCACGAATCGGCGTGACAGTTAATGCCATTTCACCAAGCGCCTACACCCGCATGACTGACAACCTTCGGGAATACACAGAACAAGAAATAGCTGAGCGCGACCCAAGCTGGGTCTCACCCACTGTAGTATATTTAGCAAGCACTGATGCCCAAGACATAACCGGTCGGGTCATTGAGGCGGGGGCAGGACAAGTTGCTGTGCTTGAGGGCTGGCGGCCTGGCGCCCGGGTCCATCAAATGGATGACCCGGAAGTTCTTGGCCCAAAAATCCGCGAAATGATTGGAAAGATACGAAAGAATGCCGGCATGGACGGGCGCGAACTCGACTAAACCTAATCAAACTCAATAACGAGCTCTACACGTGTAAGGCCAATGTTACTTAAAAGGCTTTTTCGGAACCCGGCCGGTGTACATTTTTTGGCTGGAAACCACTTGCAACAGCCTGTCTTGGCTCGCTAACCCACAGCTTTCTTCCCGGATGCATTCCTGCTCCCAAATTAGCTGGTACAGCGGAATTCCGCATCTGGTTCAATAACCGCGTGTTAGCGTTACCAACAGAAGGGTGTATTCCACCGTTGCCAGCAACAGTTTGCTCCCAAGCCTTCCTTCTCTCTTCTCTCTTTGCAGCGTAACGGAGTTCCGTGCAGTTGATTTCATTAACGTTCAAATCAATTACGATTTCGTCACCATCCTCTATCAACCCAATTTCGCCCCCCAGCGCAGCCTCCGGGCCAACATGGCCAATAACAAGTCCGACGGACCCTCCAGAAAAACGTCCGTCCGTCATCAACCCGACAACAATACCCCGCTCGCGGCAGAGGGTCGTTATACGAGAAGTGGAGTCAAGCATCTCAGGCATTCCAGGAGCTCCACTTGGCCCTTCATACCGAACAATCACCATATCATTATCTTGAAAAACTTCGGGCCTATTCTCTAAGGTTTCCAAAAGACCTTCCTCACCGTCAAAAACCCGCGCCTTACCAACAAAAGTATTGTCTTCCAAGCCAGCTTCCACACCAGCCAGTTTTAATACAGCACTATATTCAGGCGACAGATTGCCACCCAATACTCGCAAACCTCCCGTCGGCTTGAACGGATTTTCCACGGTATAAATAACCTCACCATCAGGTTTTGGTGGATCTAGTCGATTAACCTGTTCAGCAAGGGTCTCGCCTGTACAGGTAAGCGTCTCCCCATTTAGTAATCCAGCTGCCAACAATTCCTTCACAATAACCTGTATACCCCCCTTTCCATCTATATCAACCATCGAATAACGACCAAAGGGTCGGGCATCTATCAATACCGGCACGACATGCTGCGAAAGATGGTTAAACTCATCTGGAGATATAATATCTCGCCAAAAGTTCCCGAAACCTGCCGCCCTCGCTATCTCCGGGCCGTGAAGCAGAACGTTCGTAGAACCCCCTACGGCCAGTGATACAATCATAGCGTTCCTAAGAGAATCCCGGGATACGATATCTCGTGGCAAGGTTTCCGACTCTACTAATGATCTCAGATATCCGACCAGCTCACCTGGGAATTGATCTACTCTCCGAGGGTCCTCGGAAGCAGGTGAAACCATATGTAACGGCTCAAGACCAACGACCCCTATGAAGGTTTGCATGGTGTTGTAGGTAAACATCCCACCACAACTCCCGTAACCCGGACAAGCTTCACAAGCTACACGTTTTTTGACATCGCCATCCTTGTGTCCCGCAATCTGAAAACCCGAGATAATATCTATCGGCTCATTTGTTTCAGAGTCCGTCCCCGGCCGGATAGCTCCATCCGACATGATAATTGCAGGCCGATTATGCTCAAGTATTGCCGCCGCGGTTCCCACAGGCGGCTTGTCACAAGCAACAACTGCGATAGTTCCTTCCAGTCCACTAGCACTAAGATGTTCGCAAACCGAGTCATGCGTTACCTCCCTGCCTATTAGAGAGTAACGCATCTCCTTGGTACCGTTCCGCATACCGTCCGATGTGGCGATGGTGTATTCCGGCTGAACCAGACGCATGCTCATTTTTGTTCCGCTTTCGCCAATCTGTTGGAGCAGGCTCTCCTGGATGGCCTCTACCTTTCGCTGCACTCCCAAATAGCATTGCGAATCCCCCTTATTACCAATCACCCCTACGGAAGGCTCGTGGATTAGATCCATACTTGTGCCGAGCTCCCTGGCAATCCCAAATGTCTGGGCATTTCTTCCTGGATGATTATCAATGAGAACTGTCTTAGAGTTTTTCACAAGCGTTTCTCCACACGATTTAGATTCTAAAATTCAACACCAATACTGGGAGTCCCAAAAAGATACCTAAGCGCATCTCTTCCAGATAATTCTACCAAGCGATGCTAGGGCAACCAACCTAGCCAAATATCAGGATCAATTTCAAATTGTTTTTATGAAATAGCCTGTCACAAGGGATTCCCTCCCCAACTTACTTTCCCTTAGAGTATGATATAGTGTAGAGATTGTACTTCTTGTTTCCAATACATGTGAAAAAAATGTTGTTTCTAAGATATATCGGCTGCTGCTTAATCGCATGCAATATTCTGTTAATAGCCCAGCCCTCGCTAGGGTTTGATGAAGCAGATCTAGAAAGATTTAAAACCTCCAACTCTTGCCCCGGTTGCGATTTGAGAAAAGCCAACCTCAGCTGGCTAGACTTACGGGGAGCAGACCTCTCGGGGGCCGATCTTCGAAAAGCTCAATTGATAAGAACTAATCTCCGCAAAACAACCTTAACAGAAGCGGACTTAAGTGGAGCTAACTTATTAGCTGCAAGCCTCGTCGGAGCTGAATTAACCAATACAAATTTTTATAAGGCCAACCTTAGGGCCGCAAATATGACCGGCAACAAGCTACAAGGAACTAATTTTCGGGGAGCCGTACTTGTCGGAACCAATTTTAAAGATGCCGACCTCAGCAATGCGGACTTACGTGATACTTGGTTATACGGGTCAAACCTGGAAGACACGACACTGACAGGCGCAGACATGTCGAGT
This sequence comes from uncultured Alphaproteobacteria bacterium, assembly GCA_902562525.1. Taxonomy (GTDB): domain Bacteria; phylum Pseudomonadota; class Alphaproteobacteria; order UBA7887; family UBA7887. Next base: position 26,281 of record CACETT010000009.1, on the reverse strand, counting down.
GCCAAGGTTTGGTACCACCAAATAAAGAAAGCAATCCTGTGTAACACCAATACAAGATTCTGGAAAACAATGAATTCAGGGTGCGCAGCAATGTGACCGTTATTAATGAGACCTCGCTGTGTAAATATATTACCACATCCAAATTTGTTGAACCCTTACTTGAACCTCTGAGATATTTCCCCTTGAAACTAACAAGCCAACCCGTTGCAGGGCAAAGTATGATGTTTGCCGAATGAACCTAACCTCTAACATTAACAAATTTCCAGTTACGGATTCTGCCAACTCATATAAATGGTTTTTATTGTTTGGCGTCTGGGCTTTGTATTTTGCATTTGGCCTAACCCTTGCGGCTATGGCTCCCTTGGTGGGCACGATACGTCAAGATCTAAACATAAACGACAGCACCATTGGTTTAATACTAGGAGCTTGGCCCTTAATTTTCATAGCCTCCGCCGTACCTTGTGGTGCATTCTTAGATAGAGCCGGCCCCAAATGGGCACTACTTGCAGCCGGGTTAATTATGGCGGCCTCCTGCGCTGCAAGAGGCCTAAGCACAGACCAAGTGAGCTTATTCCTTGCCGTAGCTGGATTTGGTATCGGAGGCCCCCTAATTTCCATAGGAGCACCGAAACTTGTTGCCGCATGCTTTAAGGGAAAGCAACGAGGATTGGCGATGGGCATTTACATCACTGGACCAGCCCTTGGCAGTATCCTGGCGCTTTCGACGACTAATAGCATAGCCATGCCACTACTCGACAACAACTGGCGACACGTCATGTTCCTTTACTCAGTAGTTGTCATTTGCATAAGCCTAGCCTGGATTATCATCGCCAGTCACCCTCGAACCCAGCGAATAGACGAACTTCACGTGAACGAGCGCGATCAACCGCGAGGAAAGGTCTTTGTTACACTCCTTCGACAACCAATGGTAATCACCCTATTAGTCATGGCAATTGGCGCATTCTTCTTTAATCACAGTTTGAATAATTGGCTACCAGAAATTCTACGTCGAGGAGGCATGAGTGCTTCTCAGGCCGGGTATTGGGCTACCATCCCTGCCCTGGTTGGCATCTTAGGATCTTTGCTCATTCCTCGATTAGCTATTCCAAGCCGACGGAACACCTTGTTGCTTTGCTTGCTGATCATTGCTGGCAGCTCGTCTCTGCTTCTCCAGCACTCTGACAACTCCATCACATTGAGCCTTGGGTTAGCAATGCAAGGGTTAGCTCGAGGCTCCCTTATGACAATACTAATGCTATCACTGGTAGAAATGCGTGGCGTAGGGACTAAACACGCTGGAGCAGCCGGGGGCCTATTTTTCTCCTTTGCTGAAATCGGCGGATTCCTGGGACCCGTTTGTTTCGGGGTCTTGTCTGATATTACCGGCAGTTTTGCAAGCAGCCTCTACATGCTTACACTTGTTTGTTGCCTATTACTCTTGCTGTTAAAGAGATTAAATCGTCTGCATCGGCAAGCACTGGCTCAATCCTAGCTGCCTACACTCCATTTCTTATCCAGCGAGGACGTTCACCTTTTACTACCACCGCGCGCACATTTTCATGTGCCCACTCCCATATTCGGGCCGATGTGGGCTTTGTGACCCCAGCAACGTGAGAGGTCAAAATACAATTATCAATCCCAATAAGTGGATTGTCTGGCTCAATCGGCTCCGTTTCAAAAACATCAATCCCTGCTTGCAATATTTGGCCAGACTTAAGTGCAGAGGCCACGGCCGCTTCATCTAGAATACCCCCTCTGGCACAACAAATTAACGTTGTCCTAGAGTTCATTAAGGCAAGTGCCTCGCCGTTCACCAAATTCCGACTCGTGTCATTTAAGTTGGTGCAAATACAAACTATATCTGACGTCTTAAAAAGCTCTTCATGGCTGACCCTCTTTGCTCCAAGCTGGCTCGCAACACCCTCATTTACTTCCCGAATTTCGCTGTAAATAATATCCATCTCAAAGGGTCGTGCACGCTTAGCTAGAGAAGAACCGGTGTCTCCAAAACCAACTATGCCCAGCGTCAGGCCTTTCAGTTCAAAGGCACCATCAGAGAGGGTCCTTGCGGCCGGCCAGTCTGCACTCTCTGTTAGAGCCGATGCCTGAGGAAGCTTCTTTGATAAAGCCAACATGAGCGCCATGTTATGTTCTGCGACCGCCTCTTTATTTACTCCTTCTATATTACAAGCTGGTATCTGCCTCTCGGCCGTCGCTTTCAAATCAAAAGTTTCGTAGCCAACACCTAACCTCTGAGCTATTTTTACATTTGTGGCCGCAGATAAAATTTGCTCGTTTACAGGCTCCATGCCAATAATAAATGCGTCTACGTCTTTTACTTTTTCCAAATCTTCATCCGAATAGAGGCCATTTTCTCCAACAGAAACTTGGACATATTCCTCTACATCTTCCGGCACAATATCTTCCAAATCTGGCCGAACCTTTATCAGATAACCAATCTTCATTTCATAAATTCCTCACCTGTCTCTGTTACACTCCAAATCAACACCCACTGTTATCCTCGCCCCAAGGGGTGAGTGTTCTGCACAAAATTGCTTGTTCCAGATCTGTTGCCGATAGATTGCTTTTAGAAAGATCCGTATCGGTCAAATTAGCGTTTGAAAAATCAACGCCGCGAAACCTAGTTCCCGTTAAGTTAGCACCACTAAAGTCTGCACCCCCCAAAATCGAATAACTTAATATAGCATTTTCCAAATTAGCCTCAGTAAAATTTGCTCTTGTCAAAATTCCGCGCGAGAGATCGGCGAACGTGAGATCTGCACCAGTTAAGTCCGCATCATCAAGGCGAGCTTCACGCAAAGTGGCTCCGCTAAGAATAGCCTCAGTTAAATAAGCTCTCTGTAAATTAGCACTGGTGAGATCCGCACCTCTCAAATTAGCTTTATCTAGATCCGTTGTTCTCAGATCTGCATCATAGAGATTAGTGTTTTCCAACGACGCCTGCCTCATATCTGATCCCCTAAGATCAGCTTGAAATAGATCCACATCTTCAAAATAAGTCCAGCGGAGATCGGCATCCCGCATTTCGACCATTTTCAAACTGGTCCTGTAGAGAGTATGGCCACGCAGCACTATTCCGTTGAAGTAACAACGGTTACAAGAATTACCATTCTTTAGCCGCTCCAGACCCCAGGCAATCCTCGCCGCCAACCTCTCCGCAGAGTCTTCAGGTTCGGCCAAAACAGGGCTGACACTCAAGCTAGCAGCTATGCCCATAACAATGCCTGACAGTAACCCATGAATAGCACGTGGCATTTTTTTGCGCACCTCTAATAAAAAAAGTTATTCGCTTTCAGAACCTTATTAGCACAAAACCTCTGGGCAATCTTCATGGAAGGCGACAGAGATAGATCTACCAACCCTTCCCTTTGAGATATGTCAATCCCCCTTGCGTTACCTGGCTTCTGGCCTCCTGAGATTCAGAAACGCCAGCTCGCATTCACTCCATTTATGCACAGCAGCCAAACGGTTGAAAATAAAGAAACTGCGTGGACCCACAGCCGAAGGATTCCCCGCTAAATTAAAAACCCTTAGGGTACTGCGCTTAGTGGCGGGTCAAAAATGCGCAAGGCGGCATCCAGGCTCCGCGAAGCTCGGATCACATCCCCCTTGCTTACAATTAAAAAATCCCCCGACTTTCGGCTACCCGGCGCCAATTTATGGATTTCATAAAGAGGGAAATCATGGGCCCGACGATATACGCAGAAAACCGCTTTTTTTTCGCCGGAGTCTATCGAATAATCCAGCCATTCCCTAGTAGCCACGTGCCGGCTAAAGACTTGAAGCAAGGCCTGGAGCTCAACTCGAGAGAAATGAACGGACCTGTATAGCCGTCTTCTTTCCCTTAATATGATTAGCTCACCCATAATCGGCCGCTCTCACACCCCTATTCAAAGTGGCAACCTTCTTATGTTAACCTTCTACAATAAAAGGTCAACGAAACCGACTTATTTGCATATCCTTTGGGTCTAACCTACCCAATTTACTATGCAGCAAGCCTATGATTGTGTTATCAGAATACACCGCTATCTAGGAGAAAAGTCTTGGGAGACATCTTTCAGGAAGTAGACGACGAAGTCCGCCAAGCCCGACTCGGGAGGCTCTGGACAACCTATGGCCGCTACCTGATTCTTGCGTTGGTTAGCATTGTGGTTGCCACAGCTGCAAAAGTGGGGTGGGACGAACTCCTCGAGAGGCGAATGGTAGCTGACAGCATAATGTTCTCAGCGGGTGTAGAGCTTTCAGAAAGTGGGCAACATGAACAAGCTACCGTTGCGTTCAATACTCTAGTAAACGAATCAGGGGGCGGTTATTCGCAGCTGGCTGCCCTCCGAGAAGCAGCAGCCTTGGTTAATAGTAACCAATCATCTAAGGCCATCTCTGTCTACGATGAATTAGCCAATGACCCTGGCACAGAACCACTTTTGGGAGAGCTGTCGATAATCTTAGCGGCGATTCAACGTTTAGAACAAGAACTTTCAAATGAGGCTATTAGCAGCTTGGAGCCCATTGTTCGAGGTTCTGGACCGTGGCAATACCTAGGTCAAGAAATCATGGCCCTTGCCAGAATACAATCTGGGGAACTAGAAGAAGCCAGAAAACTGCTAGTAACCTTGGCTGATGACCCTACGAGCCCGGCTAGTATTCGCACAAGGGCGAGAAAAGTCTTAGCAACTATCCATGGGAACTCAAATTAGAAACATTTTCACAGAGTTAGGCGTCGCCTTGAGCCTGATGCTCGCTTGCCTGCCGCTAGGCGGCTGCGAGACAGCTCGGACGATCCTTGGAACAGACAAGGAAGAGCCCCCTATTCCAGGAAAGAGGATTTCGGTTCTAGCACTGGAAAAGTCACTTGAACCTGATCCCGGTTCCGCCACCCTTATCATTGAGTTGCCCAGGCCCAAGACTAACCCCGAATGGGCCCAAACTGGTGGCTCAGCGAGCCACTCGATGGAGCACCCGGCAGCCGATGGCAACCTTTCCAAGGTATGGTCTATTGGATTTGGAAAAGGTGAAACGGAAAACAATCCCCTGTTGGCGGATCCGATTGTGGTCAAACAAATGCTCTTTACTCTAGACGCCGAGAGTAACCTATCGGCGATAAAGCTTGGGGCAGTTGAGGCAGTTTGGAAGAAAGCTTTAATTCCACAGGGCGAAGAAATGGAAGGATCTATAGGGGGTGGCCTAGCATACTACCAAGACACTCTCTATGTAACCACCGCTTATGGCTATATTTTAGCTCTAAATCCGGAGAATGGCGGTCTCTATTGGTGGAAAAACCTGGGAACACCTCTTAGAGGAGCTCCAGTAGCATCCGATGGAAGAATCTTTGTCTTAAGCCTAGATAATCACCTTCATGTGCTTAGCCATTCAGACGGTGCTACCTTGTGGGAACATCAGGGCATCGTTGAAAGTGCTGGCCTACTGGGAACCGCGGCAGTTGCTGTGTCTAAAGACATTGTCGTAGTTCCTTATTCCTCGGGAGAACTATACGCGATGAGAGTCGAGAACGGCCGGATTGTCTGGAGCGACTCACTAATTTTTCAAGGCCGACTAGGAGCTGACACTTCCCTAAGCGACATAGATGCTAGTCCAGTTATTGTTGACAACACAGTTTATGCCGGCAGCAATAGTGGAAGACTTGTAGCGATAGATCTACGCACTGGAGCACAGCTCTGGGAGCAAGAAATTGCAAGCTCGGAAACTCCTTGGGCGGCAGGAAATTATTTATTCCTAATGACCACTGGAAACGATCTAGTTTGTCTACATCGTATTACTGGCAAAATTCACTGGATTTCACCGATGCCTAAATTTGATGATCCGACCGATAGAAAGAGCCGTCTAATTTGGACTCGACCGCTGCTTGCCGGAGATCGTCTGATTATTGCAAACAACTTCGGGGAAATACGAGCAATATCACCATATTCAGGAAACATACTTGGCCAAATTTCGTTAGGGGCAGGAATTAAAATCTCTCCTATTGTAGCCAGGGGAACTGTTTATATATTGACGGACGAAGCCGAAGCCATTGCTTTAAGATAAGTAGCCTTATTTAGGGGATGGAATATTTATGCCGGCAACTATAGCAATAGTAGGACGGCCAAACGTTGGAAAGTCTAGCCTCTTCAATAGACTTGTGGGGAGAAGATCTGCACTAACAGATCCACAGCCTGGCGTCACCCGGGACCGAAGGGAAGGCATAGTAGATTTCGGAACGAACTCATTTTGTATCATTGATACCGCTGGCCTCGAAGCTACCCCCCAATCCGAGCTAGAAAACAATATGCAAAATCAAACCATTTCAGCGATTGCGTCGGCACACCTAGTTCTCTTGGTGTTAGATGGCCGTTCCGGCTTGATGCCTTTGGATGAGCATTTTAACGAATTAGTCCGCAAAAGTAACAAGCCTGCCCTGGTTGTTGTTAACAAATCAGAAGGACGCGCTGGCGACTCCACACAACTCGAGGCGTTCTCCCTTGGTCTTGGCGAACCCATCCTGGTGTCCGCCCAACACGGAGATGGAATATTTGAGCTATTATCTGAAGTTACACGACTACTTCTTGAGAAAAACGAAAATCTAAACATTTCGACTTCTGTGGACGCAACACGCATTAGTATCGCTATCTTGGGCCGCCCTAACACAGGAAAGAGCACTCTCTTTAACACCCTGCTGGGCGAAAACCGCGTGATGACTGGTCCAGAGCCGGGTGTAACCCGCGATGCCATTCATGTGGACTGGGCATACCACGGACAATCATTGCGACTTGTCGATACAGCTGGCCTTCGACGAAAAGCCCGAGTAACAGAACGGTTAGAACAAATGTCCACTGAAGATACTATGAAAGCCTTGCGGTTTTGTAATGTAGCGTTCCTTGTTTTAGATGCAGTCAAAGACCTGGAAAAACAAGACATTAACATTGCCCATAACATCGCGGACCAAGGGAGGGCCATGGTTATCATTTTAAATAAATGGGACTTGGTGCACAGGAATAAGGAAAGAGAAAACTATTTTAGGGAACAAGTAGCATTATCACTACCCCAAATTAGAGGTGTTGCAATAGTCAAATGCTCGGCAACCACGACAGCGGGAATTGATCTGCTGATGAAACAAGCCTTTGAGGCTCACCGACAATGGAATCGGCGCATCAACACCTCAGACCTAAATCGCTGGCTTGCAGCCACATCCCAACGCCACCCGCCACCCATGGTTAACAAAAGGGCGGTTAAAATAAGATACATAACTCAGTACGCGACTAGACCACCTCGTTTCTCACTTTCTATCAATAGAACGGGAGGCCTATCTGATACTTACATCCGCTACCTGACCAATGAACTCCGAGCTGCCTTCCACCTTCCAGGAACACCGATAAGAATGTTAGCGCGTGCGCGAAGCAATCCGTATTCTCCGCAATAGTGAGGTAAGTTACCTCTCCGCTGTGACCAATGCACCATGCTTGCCGGAATCTGGAGCACACAAATCAACAAATAGATCAGTGACTGATTCGGGCAAGGGAAGTTGGCTCTTGTCCTCACCTGGTACAGCCTCAGCCCTCATATCGGTATGAATTGATCCTGGGTCAACCAAATTCACTAGAACGGAGGTACCTTTTGTTTCTGCAGCATAAACCCTCACTAACATCTCTAAACCTGCTTTACTGACCGAATAGGCACCCCAATAAGGCGAAGCCACACGCCCCACCTTCGAAGTTAAAAAAATTGCTCGCCCATGGGTAGCTGCCCGCAGCAGGGGATCAAAACTTCGCAGCAAGCGCCAATTTGCAGTTAAATTTACTTGCACGACTCGATCCCAAATATTCGGGGAAACGTGGCCAATGGGGCCTAATACGCCCAATTGGGCGGCATTGCCTATAAGAACATCCACCCTTCCGTACCTCTGAAAAAGGCTCTCAGCCAGACGATCTACGCCAGGACCGTCAGAAATATCCAAAGGAACAAGGGTGCAGCTTCCCCGGAGATTGCTAATCAAATCATCCAGTGATTCAAGAGCCTTCATATTCCGAGCGAGAGCTATCACGTGAGCGCCTTCCGAGGCAAACCGAAGGGCAAGAGCACGACCAATGCCCCGTGAAGCGCCAGTTACCAATACCACCGACCCGTCAAGAAAGCTTTTCACTTCTCGCTGGCCTCATCAAGGAGCGATAATTGAGCCGACTCCTCGCCATCCAAATGATCTGTCAGGGCTATCGGGTAGTCGCCAGTAAAACAAGCATCACACATTTGAGGACTATCATTGTCACGTCCCACAAAACCCATGGCTCGGTACATTCCGTCGATAGAAATAAAAGCCAAACTATCCACCCCTATATATTCACCCATCGCCTGAGTATCCATCTGGTAAGCGAGCAGCTGAGATCTCTCAGGAGTATCAACTCCGTAAAAACAGGAATGACTTGTCGGAGGGCTAGCGATCCGCATATGAACCTCCTTCGCTCCCGCCGCACGGACTAATTCAACTATTTTGGTGGACGTGGTACCTCGCACTATCGAGTCATCGACCAATACAACCCTTTTTCCAGCCAAAGCCGCACGATTAGCATTGTGTTTGAGTCTCACCCCCAAATGGCGAATCGAGTCCATGGGCTCAATAAATGTCCTACCTACGTAATGATTTCTAATTATTCCAAGGTCGAACGGAAGATTAGCATATTCCGCATAGCCTATTGCGCCAGGCACACCTGAATCGGGCACTGGCACCACGAGATCAGCATCCACTCCGTATTCCTTCGCCAGTTCAGCACCGATTTTCTTTCGCGACTCGTAAACATTGATCCCTTCAACAACACTGTCTGGACGAGAAAAATAAATATATTCAAAAACGCAGAAGCGTTTTTGCACACTTGTCCTAAATGGCCGCAAACTGCGCAATCCATCTTCATCAATTACCACAACCTCGCCTGGATCAATATCTCGGACAAATTTCGCGCCAATAATATCTAATGCACAGGTTTCTGAACAGAGTATGTAACTTCCATCCAATTCCCCTAGAACCAATGGACGAACACCATGGGGATCTCTAGCGCCTATTAAACCCTCATGAGTCTGGATCACTAGAGAATAGGCCCCTAAAATATGATGCAATGCGTCTATAAATTTTTCCACGAAATCTTGCCGTGAACAGGTGGCTATTAAATGAACAATCACCTCCGTGTCCATAGTAGACTGGAATATTGAACCTCTCTTTTCAAGCTGACGCCTCAATTGAGTCGCGTTAGTAATGTTACCATTGTGAGCTATGGCTAGGCCACCACCAGCAAGATCAGCAAATAAGGGCTGAACATTCCTCAACACTGTCTCTCCTGAAGTGGAATAACGAACGTGCCCTATGGCCGAGCGGCCCTTTAACTGCCCAATAACATTGGCTTCAGAAAAATGATCCCCCACGCTGCCTAGACTTCGGTGACTATGAAAGTGTGTGCCATCAAAACTAACGATCCCGGCAGCCTCTTGACCCCTATGCTGCAAAGCATGAAGACCTAATGCAACGTGAGCCGCTGAATCGGGGTGGCCATACAACCCAAAAACCCCACATTCCTCATGGAGCTTATCATCATCGAAAGGATTAGTGCTCATTTCCACCTGATCAATAGCCACTAGTTTGGCTCCCTCAAGGAACCATCTTGTAAATTATCAATTAGCCTATCCATATCGTCTGTTTCCTGACGATTGTATGCCGGGGGTTCTTCTTCCGCGTCAGGCAAGGCTACAGTGGGCTCAGCAAACCGCTTCATTTCCTCTAATTTTTCTTTAGTTTCTTTTAGTTCTTCCGCTTGATCCTGAACCTCTCTGAGGCCAATCGCCGGAATATTAAGAATGTCTTCAGGAATAAACCGTATAATCATGCCAGCCCCATCATCAACCATATCAAAGGTATGTGCATCAAGCACCCACGCCGGAGTCGAATCTTCTTCTCGCCAAGCCGCTCGGGTCGCTACAATATACAAAACCAATATCACCAGAACGCCTCTTATAGCGCCAAAGAGAAAACCTAGTGAACGATCCAGGCTACTCAGGGGACTTCGGCGGACACGGGAAACTACAACATGGATTCCGAGCCACACTACTGCCAATGTCCCGATAAATATTGTTGCCGCCGTCACCAAATCTGCCAACCATTCTGTTTCCACCAAGCCTCTAGCGTATTTTTGCCCCAATGGAAAAAAATGTAGCGTTACAAATGCTGCGCCAACCCACCCCGCTATAGCCAAGGCTTCCCTCACAAAACCTCGATAAAAAGCGAAAATTGACGAAAGAACTACCGTAGCTATCACCAACAAATCAGGAAGGTTGGACACTAGCCAGGAAAATCCCGAGGACTCACTCATTCAACTTCCCCAACTAACAGTAACAACGCAAAATTGTTGGTCCACCCACGAACCCATTAAGGCCCCCTAGGCCTTTAGGGAACACAACCCCACGTTCAGAGACCAGCCTAAAACAGTCAAGGAAATGTGCCTGCAGCAACGCACCATGGGTTAGTCCATTAAGAGGAAACAAAAAGCCCCTCCCTACTGTCGTCCGAACGATCACTAACAAATGATCGACAGCATCGACACTATTCATTCGCCGCCTACCTCATCAATATATACACGCCTTATTCGGTGACTGATGCGAGCCAGAATCTCGTAAGCAATGGTTCCCGCTTCCGACGCCACTACATCTACGGGCCTCCGTGGACCAATTAGCTCCACCGGTTCCGTCTCCACATCGACGGCCTCAGGCACCCCGGAAATGTCTAATGTTATTGCGTCCATCGATACGCGCCCTATTACCGGAACGCAGGTATCGCCAATATAGGCGCTCGCCCTGCCCCCCAAAGCCCGCAAAAAACCATCTGCATAACCTACCGGCACTGTAGCCACACGAGTCCGCGCGTTAATCTGATGTGTGGCACCATAGCCAACGGTTGTAGGGCTGTCAACGAAACGCACTTGGGCAACCTTTGCCCGCAAGTTCAAGACACCCGCCATCTTATTTATCTGTTCCGGCTGCGGATTAATTCCGTAGAGCGCAGCGCCAGCACGTACCAATGCAAAATGGTAACCCTCACCCAAAAAAATCCCTGACGAATTCGCCAAGCTTAAAATGCAACCAGAATTTTGCCCTAAATCCAGGACATCTACAAAGTGCTTGAACCGTCTCATCTGAACACTGTTTAACCAGTGCAGCTCATCTTCAGCACAAGCCAAATGGCTCATGACGAGAGAAGGCACAACACCTCCTTCAAGACGCTTCTTAAGAGGCGTGAGTTGGGCTTCCGTTAGACCATACCGTGTCATGCCCGTATCTAGTTGGATGCCTGCAGCCAATTCGCCAGCCCCTCGGACTTCTAGCCACTGGTCAACTTGATTTAAATTATTTAAAACCGGCCGGATACCATAATCCCTAGAATAAAGCTCCCAATCCTGGGATTCAGTGATCCCGTTCAACACGTAAATGGTAGAATGCTTGGATACATGCCTCACCACTAGGGCCTCTTCGGCCGTTGTCACAAAAAATACACGACAACCCTCCTCGGCCAGAACAGGGACAATCCTTTCCACGCCTAGTCCATAAGCGTCAGCTTTAACCACGGCAGCCAGCTCTGAACCTAATACCAACTGCCGTTTCAACCACCTAAAATTACTGCGAATAGCCCCAAGATCTATGACTATTTCCCCAGTTGGCACCTCCAAAGCCAGCCTCAGCCCTGCTGGTCTGGAAGATGGGTATTAGCTGCATATGTGCGGAACCGTGTGGTTTCAGGATCAAATTTTAGCCCAACCCTTCCTATGGGGCCGTGCCTTTGTTTAGCAATAATAACATCAGCAAGGCCGGCAGCATTCTCAAACCGTTCCTGCCACCGATTATAACGCTCATTGAACCTGTCAGATCCTTCATCAGCACCTTGTTGGGGCTCGCTCCGCTCAAGGTAGTATTCCTCTCTATAAATAAACATCACAACATCACTATCTTGCTCGATAGTCCCAGACTCCCTCAGATCGGCTAACTGAGGCCGCTTATCTTCTCTCAACTCGACAGCTCTACTCAACTGTGACAAAGCAAGAACGGGCAAATCCAATTCTTTTGCCAACGCCTTTAAACCCTGAGTGATCTGGGAAATTTCCTGCACCCTATTCTCAGCACGCCGAGCCGGCCTAAGCAATTGAAGGTAGTCAATTACAATTAGTGAAAGGCCTTCGGTCCGCTTCAGACGTCGCGCCCGAGTACGCAATTGAGATACAGAGAGAGCCGGGGTATCATCTATAAATAAAGGAGCCTCTCCCAATTTTTGCCCAGCTCTAACCAGGCGAACAAATTCCTCGTCGTCTTTTATTTTACCTCGCCTAATGTGGTCAGATCTTATCCCCGCCTCGTCAGCAAGAATTCGCATGGCCAACTGTTCTGCCGACATTTCTAGAGAAAAAAAACCAACAGCACCGCTACTATCAGTCCCCTCGAGCAAGGCCCGAGCGGCGTTAAATGCTATATTGGTGGCTAGAGCAGTCTTTCCCATAGACGGGCGGCCAGCCAACACAATTAGATCCGACTTGTGCAACCCCCCAAGCAGATTATCCAAATCAACAAAGCTAGTAGCAATCCCAGCGAGTTGCCCATCCTGACGATACGCCGTTTCAGCAAGCTTTAGCGCCCCATCCAGAGATTGCGCAAAAGTTTGAAACCCGCCGTCTCTCCTGCCAAACTCTGCCATTCGAAACAATTCGCCTTCTGCCACCTCTATTTGATCTAAGGCACTTTCATCAACTGCAGGATCATAGCCTCGACTTACCACTTCTTCTCCCAGCCGAATAAGCTCCCGTCGCAAGCTCAAATCAGCAATGACCTTCCCGTAATCACCCGAATGAACAAGGCTCACAGCGCTTGAAACCAATCTTTCCAAATAGTCATCGCGTCCAATATCAGCAAGTGCTTCATCGGATGCGAAATAGGCCTTAAGTGTCACTGCCGAAGCAACCTGTCCCCGCACAATTAAAGTACGGGCAGCTTCAAATAACCTCCCATGCACCGGGACGAAAAAATGCTCTGGTTCCAAAAAGTCTGAGACCCTATCGTATACATCATTATCCATCAGCAGGGCCCCTAAGAGAGCCTGCTCCGCATCAATATTTTGAGGCAGAATAGTCTCAGTCGGCGCGTCGGCGCCAGAATTTGATTTGGGCGTTATGGTTCGTACCGTGTCCATGGCGGAAGTCTAACTCGAAGAAGACAATTATAGAAGGCTCTAGCCCTGTGGATGATAAAGAAAAGCGGGGATAACTAAGGCTCGTTCCTGCAGGGCTTGAAGTCAATATCTACCAAGCCATAACCCTCAGCTAAATCAGAGCCTGCTGACTATTCCCGGTCTACCCCCTATGGACGGCTACTTAGTGATTATCAATGCGACGATCATAGTCTGTGATATAGTCACGGGTAAGCGGAACAGAGGCCTGATTTTTAGCGATTTGAATCTGCCAAACCACGAGACCCTGTGCACGAAAAGCAACCTCACTAGCCGCCAAATAAAATTCCCACATACGGCAAAATTCTTCGCTATAAAGGTTTGACGCCTTAGCCCAATTGTGACGGAATCGCTCGCGCCAAACCCGCAGTGTTTTCGCGTAGTGCAGTCGTAGGACTTCTATATCAGTCACAAGCAGCCCAGCTTGCTCAATTGCCGGGAGCACTTCCGACATAGCGGGGATATAGCCACCAGGGAAAATATACTTTCGGATAAAGGGATTAGTCACCCCAGGTCCTGTCGTGCGGCCGATGGTGTGGACAAGGGCCACGCCCTTCGGTGCCAAACGATCACTTAATGTCTGGAAGTAAGAACCGAAGAAAGGCACCCCTACATGCTCGAACATACCGACCGAGACAATCCGGTCATATTCCCCCATCTCGTCTCTATAGTCTTTCAGGGAAAATTGCACTTTCCTCGACATGCCCATTGTCGAAGCACGAGAGACGGCCACCTTTAGCTGTTCTTTAGATAGGGTGAGCCCTTTCACGGTGACACCCGCTTCCCTTGCCAAGTATAGTGCCAAGCCGCCCCAACCCGACCCTATGTCCAATACACTTAAGTTAGGTCTCAGACAAAGCTTAGCCGCAACATGTCGCTTTTTTTGCTCTTGAGCCCTCTCTAAACTATCAGTGTTCTCAACGAAATAAGCGCATGAATACTGTTTGTCTTCATCCAAAAAAAGACCGTAAAGCTCTTCCGTTAGATCATAATGCCGGGCTACATTTGATCGCGACCTCCAAGCCACATTCCTTTGCATGAACCGGCGAAGCAGAAAGCCGGCCATTTCTCTTAGCTTCATTAATTTTGATGGTCCAGATTTGGAAAAATTTTCCGCCATAAAGAAAAGAAAATCGTACAATGACCCACCTTCAAGTGTGAGATCACCAGTCATATAGGATTCACCAATTGCCAGTTGAGGGTTGGTGGCTATACAGAGAGAGGCACGCCGACTATGCAAACGGACCACGAAATTTGGGCTAGCACCAGAGCCAAATGTAGTACACTTCCCGGCCGCATCTACGATATCTAATCGGCCACTCACAATAATGTGGTGTATAGTTGAAGAAAGCAGCAATTATAGTCACCCTCAAGACTTATCTGCCAAACCGTTTCCAATCACCTTAGTCTTCTGCGCGGTTCTCCACCTCGTTCTCCTCGCTCAGCTCTTGCTCAGTTCCAAGCTCTGGATCCTCTGGAACCTGTTCAAATAGAGCCTCTACCTCCGGCTGAGCTTCAACTCGATCACCGGTAACATCAACCCCCGACGCCTGAAGCTTGGCCTCCTCCTCAGATCGAGCGACATTCACTGAAATCTCTACTTTCTCTTCCGCGTGAAGGCGGACGTCAACTGTGTGAACACCTAATGATTTAACAACTGATTTCAGAACAACTTGTTTCCGGTCGATCGGGAAACCGGCCGCCGTAAGAGCAATCGCAACATCCCGCGCGCGAACTGCCCCATAGAGTTGACCACTATCCCCAGCCTGCTGCACTATTATAACCTCTGTGCCCTTCATCCTTACTGCCTCCACCGAAGCATTCTCGCGTCGCGTTGCGTTTTCCTTCTCTAAGGCTGCCCTTTGGGCTTCAAAACTGTCTCTGGCCTCCTTGGTTGCCCGAACAGCTCTCCTCTGGGGAAGTAGATGGTTACGGGCAAACCCGTCCTTAACCCGAACAACATCGCCAAGCTGGCCTAACCTTTCAATCCGTTCTAACAATATAACGTCCATATCTAAACCTCTTCACCTGTGTACCAGACAAGCTCACCTCGACCCGGCTCGCAGTCCTCTAAAATCCAACCATTGGTCAACCAATCCAATACCAATGGTTAACAAAATAGGCCACTGAAACAATAGCATAGCCAAATAAAACCCTGTCAGCAGCAGGCCCGGGATTTTAGTTCTTCCGACCCAACGGTGCACTACCCCCAAACCCTGGAACAAAAAGGGAGTAAGCAAAACTAATGTCGCTGCGCCACCAAAAAAAACTAGGCCACTGTTGCCGATCGTTACCATTACCATCGCAGGAACCAGCAAACAAGCCAGCCAATTAGGCAAACTCATATCTGCAAGAGCCAGTCTGGGCCGACGAATTCCTTGAAACCCGGCCATTAGGCCCTGTGCCAGGGCACCATTGACCACCACCATAATTAACCAAGACATTCCTAAAAGCCCTGGCACAACAAATAAGTAGGCTCTCAATGTGTCTTCAGAAATGTGAGGCACATTATGCCCCATAGCCCCCAAAACCTCCACTAAAGATGCTTCAATAAGCCCTGCTAATCCGCCTTCCCGTCCAGAAAACCAAGCCAGAGCAAAAACAAATACTATCAGCACATAAGTCGTTAGCCCCGCCAGAATCCGGCCCGCCGGGTACCACTCCTCTTCCCCTGTTGCCAACTTCCGACGCAAAGAAACCCTGTGAACAATAAATAATACCGGCCCGATATAACCAAGCACAAATACTATTGTCAGACCTGGATCAGCAACCACCGTAAAAAGAATGGAAATTAATGAAGTAGCGAACAATGAGGAAAGCCCAAACGCCAGCCCCACGCACAACAATGGCAG
Source organism: uncultured Alphaproteobacteria bacterium (assembly GCA_902562525.1). Classification (GTDB taxonomy): domain Bacteria; phylum Pseudomonadota; class Alphaproteobacteria; order UBA7887; family UBA7887. Next base: position 10,171 of record CACETT010000009.1, on the reverse strand, counting down.
CTGGGTCAGGTACTGCAGCAGAAAAAAAGCCGGCCCTGCAAGCACTGACAAGTAGAGAGCTGCAGTTATTAAACCACCCACACCAAGCCACAAAGCTTGTTTAACGGGCATCCTAAAGACACCTTTTTTGCAATTATCCTGCCAACTATTTCACTACATACGACACTAGGGCAAGGAACCGCGCCCGTTTAATAGCTCGCGCTAATTCCCGCTGCTTCTTTGCCGAAACAGCAGTTATACGGCTTGGCACAATTTTGCCTCGTTCGGATATAAACCTCTGTAGTAACTTTACATCCTTATAATCAATTCTGGGAGCATTGTCTCCACTCAAAGGACAAGATTTCTGTCGCCTAAAGAAAGGCCGCTTCTGTTGCCCCTGGCTCCTACCGGACCCGTATTCCGCATTCATTGAGCCGTCTCCTCACCCATCTCTGCTGCCGCAGATGTGCCGGTCTCCCCGACACTTTCAACAGGGGTCTCCTTGGGGACAGCTGGTTTTTGAACAGATTGGGTTATTTTTTCCTTATGCTCCCTTGGGGGCCGCTCATCGCGAGGAGCGCGACTTTGCATCATCACCGAAGGCCCTTCCTCGAGAGCATCAGACCTGATTGTGAGATATCGCAAAATATCCTCATCAATCCGCATGTTTCGCTCCATCTCCGCAATGGCTTGCGGAGGTGCATCAATATGAAGCATCGTATAGTGGCCCTTACGGTTCTTCTTGATCCGATAGGCCAAATTCCTGAGGCCCCAATACTCATGTCGATCAACCGTACCGCCATTATCGGCAACAATACTACTAAACTTATCGGCAAGCTCCTCAGCCTCCTGAGCCGGGATATCTTGGCGAGCAATAAAAACAGTCTCATAGAGCGTCATGCTCCAGTTCCCCTTAATGTTAACCGTAAATCAGGCCGGGGCCCAGATTTGGCCGACTGACCTCTTTCTCCACCGTCCGTGGGCGCGCACTATAGAGGAATCCCCATTTGGCGCAAGCTTCCAGGATACAAGCATCTTTTCCGAAGTCTACGCTTGACACAAAACCGGACACGAGGCAATCCCTGACTGGACTAGTTTACCCACCCGATAGGAGACTTCAAATGAAGCGCGTGCTGATCTTTCCTGGGCAAGGTTCCCAACAGATAGGTATGGGGAAAGCGGTATTTGATGCGTTCCCCGAAGCCCGACTGGTTTATGAAGAAGTTAATGACGCCCTCAACCAAAATTTATCTCGACTTATGTTTGAAGGGCCTGAGGAAGAACTTACCCTTACAGAGAATGCCCAACCGGCACTTATGACGAGCTCCATCGCTATAGTTAGAGTTCTTGAAGTACAGGGCAGCGTAAAAATTCCTGATTTTGCATCATATGTAGCTGGACATTCACTTGGTGAGTACTCGGCCCTGGCAGCGGGAGGCGCAGTAACACTGACAGATACTGCTAAGCTTCTGCGAACACGCGGCGCAGCAATGCAACAAGCAGTACCTGCTGGTAAAGGTAAAATGGCAGCTATTCTTGGCCTAGAACTAAACAAAGCAGAAGAGATCGCTCAATCTGCTTCTACCCACGGAGTGTGTGATGTCGCCAACGATAATGCTCCCGGTCAAGTCGTGCTTAGCGGCAAGGCTGAGGCCATAGACCGGGCGGTCGAATTGGCAAAAGAGGCCGGGGCTAAGAGGGCAATACCTCTTGATGTCAGCGCGCCCTTCCATTGTAGCTTATTAGAGCCAGCAGCCGAAACAATGTCCATCGCACTAAATGAAATTGTCATTTCCTCCCCGCAGCCACCACTCGTCTCAAATGTTTCTGCAACCGTAACAAATGATCCAAACCTGATACGCTCCCTGCTAATAAAACAAGTCACACAGCGGGTGCGGTGGCGGGAAATTATTCAAGGGATCCAAGCACTGGGTGGCGAGGCGTTTTTTGAAATTGGAACGGGCAAAGTTTTAACAAATTTGAACAAAAGAATTAGTAAAGAGTTATTAAGCAACTCCATAGAAAACCCTTCAGATATCGAGAATTTATTGAAAAGCCTTTAGCCAAAAATCCAAGCATAAAATTGGAGACACCAAACATGTTCAACTTAGCTAATCGAACCGCGCTTGTGACGGGGGCGTCAGGGGATATAGGGGCATCAATTGCAGAGACTCTCCACAACCAGGGTTGCCTGGTTGTTTTGACAGGAACCCGGGAAGACGCATTACACAAGGTAGCTGGAAAACTTGGTTCACGATGCAAGGTCGTACCCACGGACCTCTCCGACCCCTCTAATGCCGCGAAGCTCCTAGAGCAACTAGGAGAGGATATCGCAGGCCTGGACATCCTTGTAAATAATGCTGGTATTACTAGGGATAATCTATCTCTCCGAATGAAAGACGAAGAATGGACAGAAGTAATGTCCCTCAATCTGACTACCACCTTTAAACTTTGCCAGGCAGCTCTTAAATTTATGGTAAAACAGCGCTGGGGTAGAATTATAAACATAACCTCAGTCGTAGCCTTCACAGGCAACGCAGGACAAGCAAATTATGCGGCCTCAAAGGCTGGACTGACAGGGCTCACTAAATCGCTTGCAGCCGAAACAGCCCGACGCGGAATAACTGTCAACGCTATTGCTCCTGGCATGATAGATACAAGAATGACCCAAGTTCTCAACGACAAGCAAAAAGACGCGCTACTTAATAGAATACCGATGAACTCTCTTGGGACCCCAGAAGATATTGCTGCAGCCGCCCTATATTTGGCCTCTAACGAAGCCTCGTACATTACTGGGCAAACGCTTCATATAAACGGCGGCATGGCCATGCTATAAATTATTTGACAGGCTCGAAGGAAGTTCTCTTGCGACTTCTGGCCAAGGTCTGATAAGTGTGCTACGTACCAACAATCCATGGAGAAGGATGTGGATTGGAAGAGGATAAAAAGTATCGATTTTTAAGTGTAAGCAGTCTGAGATGTGAAGGAGATTTCATTTATGAGTGACGTAGCCGACCGGGTAAAAAAAATCGTTGTCGAACATCTAGGTATAGAAGAAGAAAAGGTCACTGAAAATGCCAGCTTTATAGATGACTTAGGAGCCGATAGTCTGGATACTGTCGAACTGGTCATGGCATTTGAGGAAGAGTTTAGTTGCGAAATACCGGACGACGCAGCAGAAAAAATTGTGACCGTGAAAGATGCAATCACTTTTATTGACACACAAAGTTAATCAGCAAACCATCTGCAGAGCAGTATGGCTGATTTGAGGAGAGTCGTTGTCACGGGCATGGGCCTAGTTACCCCTTTGGGGTGCGGGGTGGAATGCTGCTGGGATAGGCTTATAGCCGGTGAGTCGGGAATCCGTCAGATCACTAGCTTCGATACATCGGATTTACCATCTACCATAGCGGGCCTTGTCCCCAAGGATGATGGGCCCCATTCTTTCAATCCTGATAACTACATGGACCCAAAGGAACAAAGAAGGATGGATGAATTCCTCCACTTTGCCCTGGCGGCAGCAACAGAAGCAATAGAAGACTCAGGTTGGAAACCACAGACAGCAGAGCACTTTGAACGAACCGGCGTAATGGTAGGATCCGGAATAGGCGGGCTCAGAACAATTGAAGAAGGTGCTCTAACGCTAGCAGAAAAAGGGCCTCGTAGACTGAGCCCGTTTTTTATTCCATCCTGCCTCATTAATCTCGCCTCAGGCCAAATATCCATCCGCTTCGGATTTAAAGGCCCCAATCACTCGGTAGTTACGGCCTGCTCCACAGGGGCCCACGCTATTGGGGACGCGGCCCGGATCATCATGCTGAGTGATGCAGATGTAATGATAGCCGGAGGTGCAGAAAGTCCGGTAACTCGCTTGGGCGTGGCCGGTTTCTGTGCGGCCCGCGCCCTGTCAACAAACTTTAATGACACACCAACACAAGCTTCGAGACCCTGGGATCGCGACCGAGATGGGTTCGTTATGGGCGAGGGCGCCGGAGTGGTAGTGCTGGAGGAGTACAATCACGCGGTTCGAAGAGGCGCCACAATCTACGGGGAAATTGTTGGCTTTGGAATGTCAGGGGACGCACATCATGTAACCGCCCCTCCCGAAGATGGTGACGGCGGGTTCCGCTCTATGAAAGCGGCTTTAAACCGCGCTAAGATAGCTCCCGCAAGCGTCGATTATATAAACGCCCATGGCACGTCAACACCTCTGGGCGACGAAATTGAGCACGGGGCCGTAAAAAGGCTATTTGGCAAAAACTCTCAAAAACTGCTTATGTCTTCCACCAAGTCTTCTATCGGACACCTATTGGGAGCAGCGGGGGCTGTCGAAGCTATTTTTGCAACGCTTGCCATTAAAAATGGAATCGCTCCCCCGACACTAAATCTTGAGAATCCTTCTATCGAAGGTAGCCTGGACTTAGTCCCCCTAAAACCACGAAAAGCTTCGATTTCTGTTGCGTTATCAAACAGTTTTGGATTTGGGGGAACGAATGCCAGCTTAGTAATCCAAAGCCACAAGCAACAATAAATAGCCCAACCAACAGCGTCAGTAGATCCCTTATGAAAGTGTGCCCAGGTGGCTAAATTCGCCGTTCGGTTGATAACAGTCTTTTCAGCAGGATTAATCGCTTTAACTTTAGCTGCCTGGTTTTTCAACGCTTGGTTACAAAAACCAGGTCCCTTGACGACCCACGAAACAATTATCTTAACACCAGGTCTAGGAGTGCAGGCTATCGCAGATACGCTGGTTTCAGCCGGTGCAATCCACCAGCCAACACTATTTGTGGTTGCTGTCAGCATAAGAAGGGGCGACAAATTTCTTAAAGCAGGCGAATACAAACTTACTCCCAGAGCGACACCGGAAGCTATAATTGATAAGCTAATATTAGGTAAAACCGTGGTCCACAAGATTACAGTGCCTGAAGGCCTATCTGTGTGGCAAGTATACGACCTAGTAACCAAAACCCCCACGTTGAGTGGAAGGATTGACCCACGCTTTAGCGAAGGCTCGCTGCTGCCAAACACGTACCACTACTCCCGTGGTCATGACAGAAATGCTCTTCTCCAAAAAATGGAGACTTTAATGAGCAATACACTCGAACAGCTATGGACAGAGCGTGACCCAACTTTACCCCTTAAGACACCTATTGAGGCGGTTATCCTTGCATCAATTATTGAAAAAGAAACGTCTCTGCCCCAGGAACGCCGCAAGATTTCTGGCGTATTTATCAATAGATTACGGCTCAGGATGCCTCTCCAATCTGACCCAACTGTGGTTTACGGGGTGACGCAAGGAAAGCAGCCTCTAGGTCGGCCCTTAAAACTCCAAGAACTTCGCGATAAAGATAACCTTTACAATACTTATCGCCACCTTGGCCTTCCACCTGGACCGATAGCTAACCCTGGAAAGGATTCCCTACGAGCTGCTCTATCACCATTGGAAACAACTGCACTATACTTTGTTGCTGACGGCCAAGGCGGTCATAATTTTGCTGAAACTTTAGCTGAACATAACAAAAACGTTAAGCTATGGAGAAAACATCGAAAGCAAGAACTAGACTGCGGAGCATGCTAGAATTATAAATCTTATAATATGGATCATGAAAACGAGCTTCAAAGACGTGGGCTAATGTTAGTTCTTTCGTCGCCATCTGGCGCCGGGAAGACGACTCTAGCCCGACGTCTCGTAGAAATTGATAAGGACCTCCGTATTTCTATCTCTGTCACGACCCGTGCACCACGTCAAAACGAAGTGAATGGCAGGGATTATCACTTCGTTAGTGAGGATGTTTTTCACTCTATGGCCGACTCAGGACAGTTCTTGGAGCACGCGCGCGTGTTTGGACATTTTTATGGAACCCCCATTCAAACGGTCAAAGAATCATTGTCTAATGGGAGCGATATTCTATTTGATATTGACTGGCAGGGAGCCCAACAGATAACTGAACACGCCAGGAATGACGTTGTGAAAATATTTGTCCTGCCTCCCTCAACAGATGAATTAGCTCGCCGACTAAGAACACGCGCTCAAGATCCAAAAAGAGTATTATCAGAACGCATGGCAAAGGCGGCGGATGAGATTACCCACTGGCCCGAGTATGATTATGTGATAGTCAATGAGGATCTAGAGATTGCCACTAACCAAATCAACAACATTCTCTGTGCTGAGCGGCTACGTCGTCACCGCAGGACAGGCCTGAGCAGATTTGTAGAGAGATTGACAAAAAATACTCCGTAAGCACTCCACTTATTCCAATTATAGAGCTCTTATTTTAGACAAAGAACGAAGCTCGCGGGCGATAGAACAAAATTCCTGAATTGTTACTTCTTCTGGGCGACTGGTTGGCGGGACCCCAACCCTTTGTAAAAGGCCAACTATATCAGGGTGTAATGTCCTTAGACTAACCCGCATCATTTTCCGACGCTGACCAAAAGCCGTTTGGGTAACTAGCTCCAATAGATCCGGCTCCGCCTCTGCCAAAGGCCAAGACCTTGGAATGATCTCTATAACCGAAGAGGTAACTTTTGGCTCAGGTTTAAATGCCCGCGCCGGCACATCAAACAACGCCTTAGCCCGGGCAAGCCACTGAACAATTATGGATAGGCGGCCATAGTGCTGACCGCCCGGTGAGGCGATCATACGTTGCACCACTTCTTTTTGCAGCATCAACGTCATTTTTTTTGGTTTATGCAACATATGCAAGAAGTCAAGCACTAACCTAGTTCCAATATTGTAGGGCAAATTAGCCACAATCTGAAAAGGTTGAACACAAAGGCTGTCTAAGTCTATAGCCAAGGCATCGCCTGCTATTAAATGAAATCGGGAGCCAACAGCGCTAGCAAGGTCTTGCAGCGCCTCCACACTTCGATCATCTCTTTCAATGGCAACAACAGTTTTGGCGGGAGTTGAAAGCAAGGCCCGAGTTAAACCACCAGGGCCTGGACCAATCTCGAGAACTGTAACACCCTCATCAATACCCGCTGAATTGACGATCCGGGCTATAATACTTCCATCAAGGAGAAAGTGTTGACCCAGCGATTTACGTGCCGACAAGCCATTATTTAAAATTACCTGGCTAATGCTCGGCAAGTCTCCCAACTCCCTGCTAAAACTCTTAGACACGGACATCTACAAGGGCTGACCGGCGCAGATCTCTCAACAATCTTCGAGCCAAAGTCTCCAATCTGGATCTCTCTAGGCGATCTCTAACTAGCTGTTCATAATTGATATCTTCCGCAGGGTTTTCCCTTTCGCACACCATCATTACATGAGCGCCGTTTCCAGAGAAAAGCGGCTGGCTAGGCAGCCCTATATCCAGTTGTGAAAGGATTAACCTAAATTGCTCCGGAAGATCTTTTAACAAAACCCAACCAATACTTCCTGAACCACCGTCTAACTTTTTTGCCATAGCTTCCATGGCCTCACAACCCCGAACCGTATCACCAATTTGCTCCAGAAAGCCCCTCTGCTCGGAAGTCATTGATTCACCAGTGATACCAGGGAGAACTATTTGGACAAGATCGGCACGAACCTGGCGAATATCTGGCTCCATCACCCGTCGTTGATCTCTTAGTCTCACAAGATGCACTCCCGCAGCACTTACTATCGGCGCAGAGACCTGACCAGGCCTCATCCCGGATAAAGCCGCACTCAATTCTGGAAGCAACTGGGTCTTGCTGACCCAGCCCATATCACCCCCCAAATTCCCCAATGCGTTATCACTAAATTGTTCTGCTATCGACTCGAAGTTCGCCCCCGCGTTAATTTCGGCAAGAAGCTTACTGGCCACTTCCAGTAGATCATCCAGAGGCTTTGAGGGCCCCACATAAAAATCAATCTGGGACACAAGATATTCTGGCAAACCTCGATTTGCCTCCAATCGAGTTAATTCGTGTTCCACCTCCTCCTGGCTTACATCGACCAGCGGACGAAGGCCAGTAGAGACAACCTTGGCCCAAAGAATTTGAGCCCTAATCTGATCTTCAAAAAAGATTGCTGGCAGGCCAATATCAGCTAACCAACTGTTGAGCTGCCCCTCTCGTATCCCGTTTTGGCGCTCCACAATAGTTAGAGCGGCAGCCAGCTCTTGGTCAGTCACAGAGATCCCCCGGCGCTCCGCTTCCTGATTTTGTAGCTTTTCTTCGATTAGATTTTCCAATACTGGCTTTGCTAATTGCGCTCTTAACTCAGGCGTATCATCGAGACCACTGGATAGAGCCACCATCTTTGTTCGGGCAATTAAGTCCAACACCGAAATAGCACTATCATTCACGACGGCGACTATTCCCACTAGCTCCTTACCGGCTGCGGGCTGAGACAACAAAAACAAACCCAAAAGTAGCGAAAAAAATTTCCTCACGGGTTATCCCCTAGAACATTGACTTGATGACCTATTGACTGACCGAGGTTCTTAAGAGAAATTTGAATCCCCAAAACTGTATCGGGCGTTAACAAAGGTCCTCTTGTATAGTGCCGACTTGCGAAAGTCTCAAGTGTCACACACTCATGCTCATACCTGAGACTCAGACTGCTGGAAAGGGCTCCGTTCCCCTCACCTAAGCCCCTCTGGTGAGAAAAATTCCAACGCCAGTTCTCCGGGAACTGCATATTTAAAGATAGATTAACTTGTTCTACAGAAACCGGAAGGCCATCGGTCGGGTCGTCACTCAATTTCATATAATGGACCGAGCTATTCAGCCAGCTAGGCCCAACCGTCGCCTGGAAGGAGGAACTTCGGGTTGCCAAATTACTACGATCAAGCCGAAATCTGTGAACCAAACTGATTAGCCGACTAGGTGCTATACTAAATCTACCCACAAAATCTGAGAGCTTTTGGTTTAGCCCCGTCCCGTCAGAGTAGGTTTCATCCACTCTGGCCCTTACTACTTGGCCTACCAACATCTCACTATCCGGCAAGAATGTGGAATTGATCTCTGAGCGCAAACCATAATTCAAACGGGCACCACCCTCGTAACGGTCCAAACCTGGAAACCTGTCCACGCCGAAAAGGTTTAGGTCATCGAATTCAAATGCAAGACTGTCCTCATTGGGGATCTTGTTGCTGTCGCCCCCATTTGGTCTCCACACTATTTGGCTAATTGGTTCGAGTATCAGGAGACCAGGGCCTAACGGCTTAGCTAAAGGCAGCCTCCAGTCGACGTAAATCTCGGGCAACAATCGACTTTCAAACCCATCGGTCGTAACCCCTGGCTGCCTAGAGTCTGGGAGATCAGACAGATGATAACCGTCCGCTCGAAGACCCAAATTAAAAGAGTATTTGGCGCCATAGGCTGAAGTATATGGTATTCGCCAACCACCCTTCACGATTAATCTCCTGCTTTGCGTGCCCTCTTCACGACCGAGAAGCCGCACGTTAGCATCGAAAAGCCAATAATCTCCTGATAGGCCAGGCTCGCCTCGATAACTAAAAGTCCCGACTGGCCAGAGATAGGGCAGAGCTTCGGCATCAATAGTGCGGATAAGTCTCTGAAATGCCACAGCGGAAACATTGGCATAGTTTCTTCCAGCTGCTCGTTCTAAGAATACCTGGCTCGTTAAGTGGGACTGCCCTCTGTAGCGAGCAACCATATCCGCACTATCGTAGCCCGCAGAAAACCCAAAGTTACCAAGATAGTAATGGTCGGTAGCGCGTTTAATATCCATTCCGGCCAACCAGTTTCTATCGAGAGAGTAGATCCCCTTGGCGAATAAATGGCCTCTCGTTTTTTCCTTCCCCCTCACCACCTCAGGTTCTATTCCCTGAATCTCCCCAATCCGGGTAGCGCTCCCACTGACTTCTAATGACCCTCTTTCTAACGCTCTTCTGTACTCCCCAGTTAAAACCAATCCAGCCGTGCGACTAAAAATGGGAGCAACAGTCACATCTTGATTGTCCGCAATGTTGAAGAAGAAAGGCTGCTTATAACTCAACCCAAGCAAAGAATTGCTAAATACCGATGGGGCCAGAAAACCGGTTTTCCTCTCAACAGAAGGATCCGGATGAGTAAAAAAAGGAATGTACATTACAGGAAGGCCAAACACCTCTAGGGTTGCATCTTTATAAAAAATGCGCCGCAAGGACCTGTCATGCACAACATTCACAGCCTTTATTTGCCAGAAAGGCTTCCTAGAGGCTGAGTCAGAACAAATTGGGCAAGGACTATAAACAGCCTTGCTAACCTCGCTCCG
>CACETT010000008.1 GCA_902562525.1 uncultured Alphaproteobacteria bacterium | reverse complement strand
TTGATTGGGATCCTGTCTGAGAAACTAAACAGTTGAATGGGGCTAGGTATTGGAAGAGAGGAAGGGGTAGAGCAATGCGATTGGGACTGCAGTTGAGCCTAGCGGGGCCAGATTTTTCCATAGACGTGGATCTCATCCGTGAAGCGGAAGCCTTAGGGTTTGACTCAGTTTGGACTGGGGAAGCCTACGGTTCGGATTCGGTTACCCCAATAACTTGGGTTTTAGCAAACACAAGTCGTATCAAGGCGGGTACTGCCATCATGCAAATGCCGGGCCGAACTCCGGCTATGGCGGCTATGACGGCTATAACCCTTCAGGCCCTCTCTGGGAATCGGTTTATCATGGGTTTGGGTCCATCAGGGCCGCAGGTCGTTGAAGGTTGGCACGGAGTCCCGTACGGCAAACCGCTGACCCGCACGAAAGAATATATTTCTATCGTGCGTCAGATTATTGATAGCAAAGAGCCAGTGCAGTTTAAGGGGGAGCATTATCAACTTCCATACTTTGGCGAGGACGCTACGGGCTTTGGTAAACCTCTAAAAAGTATCATTAAGGGCGATCCTTCCTTGAGGATTTATACAGCTGCAATTGGGCCTAGCGGCCTCAGAACAAGTGCTGAGGTGGCAGATGGGGTTTTCCCCTTTTTCAGTGATCCAGAAAACTTTAGTGTTTTTGAACAACCTCTTAATGAAGGTTTTGCCAGAGCTGGAGAGCCAAAGAGCCTGGAAAATTTTGAGATCCTGCCTTTAGTGCAGGTTACGATTGGGGATGATCTGGAGGAGTGTCGTTTGCCGACCAAAAGGTTCTTAGCCTTGTATGGCGGCGGCATGGGTGCCCGCGGAAAGAATTTTTATAATGACCATATTAAGCGACTCGGATTTGAGGAGGCAGCGGTTAAGATTCAGGAGTTGTACCTGGGTGGACGTAAGGGGGCGGCGATTGGCGCTGTGCCTGATGAATTAGTGGACAAAGTTGCCCTGGTTGGGAGCAAAGATAGGGTGCGAGATAGGTTGGGTGCGTGGCGTGATGCGGCCAGGAGAAAGCACGTTGGTACAATGGTTGTCCCCGCTTCTGATCGGGAAACACTGAGATTTTTGGCGGAAGAATTGCTATGAACAGGTATAGTGTTATATGGCACTCTATGGGCAAGCCTCATATAACAACGAAAGGCAGGGATGGTGGATAAGTTGATATCTCCTCTAGCCGCCTCTAAAGACGAGAAACTGATCTCTGAGGAGGAACTGCGGTCGATTTCAGTGAAATTAACGACCGCGGAACTGATAAACTGGGCGGGTGCTTTGCGGGATGAAGCCCGCAGCGAAATTCAAACTTATTCGCCGAAAGTTTTTATCCCGCTCACTCACTTGTGCAGGGATGTTTGCCACTATTGCACCTTTTCTCGCCCACCCATAAAGGGCGAGAACCCATATATGACCCCGGAGGAAGTCCTGGGGGTGGCCCGTGCGGGAGCGGCTGCCGGCTGCCGCGAGGCGCTATTTACCCTTGGGGATAAGCCTGAGTTGCGGTATCGGGTGGCTCAAGAAAAACTTGGGGAGTTGGGGCATAAAAGCACCATTTCGTATCTTGTTGAAATGTGCCGATTGGTCCGCAAAGAAACCGGTTTATTGCCACATGCTAATCCAGGAGTTCTTAGCTCGGAGGAGGTTTCCGAGTTGCGTCGTGTGACTGTTTCGCAGGGGATAATGCTCGAAAGTGCGTCGGAGCGGTTATGCGAGAGAGGGGGGGCCCATTATGGGTCGCCTGATAAGAAACCAGCCGTAAGATTGCGGGCTCTCCAAATTTTGGGGGAGCAATCGGTTCCTACCACTTCGGGTATTTTGATCGGTTTGGGGGAAACCAGAGATGAGCGTATAAGCGCCATTCTGGCTCTGCGCCGGCTGCACCAAGGCTACGGACATCTTCAAGAAATCATCATACAAAATTTTAGGGCCAAAGCTGGAACTAAGATGGCGGATGCTTGTGAGCCTAGTTTGGATGAACTTATGTGGACTATTGCTGTAGCCCGTATTGCTTTTGGCCCAGTCATGAACATTCAGGCACCTCCCAATTTGACCCCTACCGTTTTTGGCAAGCTGCTAAATGCAGGGATCAACGACTGGGGAGGAATTTCTCCAGTGACCCCTGATCATGTGAATCCAGAAGCTCCTTGGCCGGAGGTGCAAAATTTGGAACAGGCTACGCATGCGGCTGGAAAAACGCTGGTGCCGCGGCTCGCGATATACCCAGAGTACCTGAAGGAATCAGGGAAATGGCTAGACCCTGAACTTGTGGCGGTAGTGCTGGATGCTTCGGATTCTGAAGGGTATTCTCGAGAGGGGCATTGGTCTCCCGGGGCATCGTCTCCGGTACCTGTTCTGCAAGTTAACTCTCGTGTGTCCGAAGTGTCGGGCGAGTTGGAGAATATTTTGTCCCGGGCATGCAATGGTGTGCGGCTGTCCACTGAGGAAGTTGTTCAGTTGTTTCAAGCTAGGGGTAGCAGCTTCCAAAGGGTATTGCAGCTTGCCGATCAGTTACGGCAGGCGGCAGTGGGTAATGTTGTTCGGTACGTAGTTAATCGGAACATTAACTACACTAATGTTTGTTATTTTCGCTGCCAATTTTGTGCCTTTTCCAAGGGGAAGATGAGCGAAAATTTGCGCGGCAATCCATATGATTTGCCTCTGTCTGAAATAACTAGACGGGTGCAGGAAGCCTGGAAGCGCGGGGCGACCGAGGTGTGTATGCAAGGGGGTATTCATCCCGACTATACTGGCGAGACCTATCTCTCTATTTGCAAGGCGGTTAAAGCGGCGGTTCCGGAGATGCATGTCCATGCCTTCTCTCCTCTGGAGGTTGCCCAGGGGGCTGCTACCTTGAATCTGTCCGTGGCCGAATTTTTAAAGCAACTGCGCGAGGCGGGTTTAGGTACTTTGCCGGGTACAGCTGCAGAGATCCTTGATGATCCAGTACGAAGAATTATTTGTCCTGATAAGCTAGATAGTAGAGAGTGGCTGGATGTGGTTAGGTCAGCCCACAAGGAAGGGTTCCGTTCTACAGCTACAATAATGTTTGGTCACGTTGATACGCCTACTAACTGGGCTGTCCACTTGCTTAAAATACGGGATTTGCAGCAAGAAACAGGCGGATTTACCGAATTTGTTCCCTTGCCTTTTGTCCATATGGAGGCTCCGTTGTATTTAAAGGGCAAAGCGCGCAAAGGTCCTACCTGGAGAGAGACCCTGCTAATGCACGCCGTTGCTAGGCTGGTCCTTCATCCATTGATCCCCAATATTCAGGTTTCCTGGGTGAAACTTGGGTCACAAGGTGCCGTGGAGTGCCTTAAGGCTGGGGCGAACGATTTGGGTGGCACGTTAATGAATGAAAGTATATCTCGTGCAGCGGGCAACGAGCACGGCCAGGAAATGTCACCACAAGATATGGAGAAGCTAATCAGGTTAATGGGGCGAGAACCAGTCCAACGTACCACCTTGTATGTGGAAGCATCGGATCAACAAAGAGAAAGGTCTTTTCAGGCCGCGGAACTATCTCCTGTGATACAGACCCCAGCTACGAAATATGCACGTACCGGCTCCGCTGCAATGTCGGCAAGCGCGAGTAGTTAGACTCTTGTCGCAGGTGCACACATCTTTGCCTTCTGTCGCCGTTGTTGGCGGCACGGGCGAGCAAGGGCGGGGTTTGGCGCTCCGATGGTCAGCGGCAGGATACGACGTTACCATTGGGTCTCGCGCTTCCGCCCGCGCCCGCGCCGAGGTGGAAAAATTAAATAGATTGCATTCCAATATTTCTCTTTCATCTGACGATAATAAGGGTGCTGCAAGGGGTGCCGATATAATCGTGCTTACGGTGCCATTTAAATTCCAGCTGTCTACAGTGGAAGATATTGCCACATGTCTTGATGGAAAGATTTTAGTGGATGTTACGGTACCTTTGGTGCCACCTAAGGTCGCTAGGGTTCAACTACCGGAGGCTGGTTCCGCTGTGGTTAACGTTCAGCGTATTCTTGGAGAAAATGTACGGGTAGTCTCGGCCTTTCAGAACGTGTCTGCCCACCATCTGAATGATCTTGACCATAAGATAAAATGTGATGTCTTAGTATGCGGCGATGATGTTGAGGCGCGACAAGAGACAATAAAACTGGTGGCTGCTGCAGGACTGCGAGGGATTCACGGAGGGCCACTAGTAAATTCTGTAGCTGCTGAGGCCCTTACCTCCGTTCTTATTGGTATCAATAGGCGGTATAAAATTCCTGGGGCCGGAATAATAATAACAGGACTTTCTGATGGTTCCGAAATTGAATAGCAAAACTTCAAATTCATAGGGTTTTTTTGGACTTGTCCCCTATTATTAACCAATTAACGATGATATCGCTACCCGACATCCCGCTCGTGAAACCCGGTGATGACCTGGCTGATTTGCTAATACAGTCGGTGGGCATACTTGGTACACAGTTGCTTGAGGGGGATATCTTAGTGGTAGCTCAAAAGGTGATATCCAAATCGGAAGGCAGGGAAGTTTCTTTAAAAAATGTCGTGCCTTCTAGCGCTGCCAGCAAATTAGCAAAAATCGTCGGTAAGGATCCGAGGCTTATTGAGGTCATTATAGATGAGTCAAAGGAGGTCGTTCGGCATCGTCCTGGTCTAATAATAGTAGAAAATAAAAATGGGCTTGTGTTGGCTAACGCTGGCGTAGATATGTCAAACGTTAGGCAAGCTGACGGGGACACGGTTTTACTGTTACCCATTAATCCAGATGAAAGTGCTGCAAAATTGCAGGATGAGGTGAGGCGTCGGGCTGGGGTCGACGTTGGCATCATCATAAACGACAGCTTGGGGCGGGCTTTTCGAAATGGAACAACTGGAATTGCTATTGGTGTGTCTGGGTTGCCAGCGCTAACGGACTTATCTGGAAAGGCGGACCTTTTTGGACGGAAGCTGCAGGTGACCCAAGTGGCGGTGGCCGATGAGTTGGCCGCCGCCGCTTCCTTGTTGATGGGGCAGGCAGCAGAAGGCCGACCTGTCGTTCTTGTGCGCGGTTTTGTCTCGGGACATCCTAAAGGGAGCGCCAGGGAACTGATCCGAGAAAAGGAGGAAGACCTTTTTCGGGATGGGAAACAATGATTCTAGCTCTGGCTGGCGGTGTAGGAGGGGCTAAGCTGGCAACCGGATTGGCAGGGATCCTAGGACCTGACCAACTCGCCATAGCAGTCAACACTGGAGATGATTTTGTTTTTCAAGGCCTGTCGATTTCGCCTGATCTTGATACGGTTACTTACACGTTGGCTGGGTTAAATGATCAAGAGAAGGGCTGGGGTCTAGCGGAGGAGAGCTGGCAATTCCTGGCTGCATTGGAGAGGTTGGGGGGAGAAGCCTGGTTCAAGCTGGGGGACAAGGATTTAGCAACCCATGTGATGCGATCTTATTGGCTGTCAAAGGGCTGGACCTTGTCAGAGGTAACGGCGCGTATATGCTCGGCATTGGGAATTACCCATCAGGTCTTTCCAATGAGCGATGACCCTGTCCGGACCTTTTTAGATACGGAAATTGGAGAACTGGATTTTCAGACATATTTTGTTCGGGAGCGTTGCCAGCCGAAGGTGCGCAATGTGCGGTATGTTGGTGCTGATCAAGCGAAGCCATCTGAAGCTTTTATGAAAACTCTACAAGATACTTACCTATCAGCGATAATCATTTGCCCGTCCAATCCGATTTTAAGTGTGGCTCCAATATTGGCGGTGCAGGGTGTGAGTCCTTCGTTACGCAGCCACCCTGCTCCTGTGATTGCCGTTTCCCCTATCATTGAAGGAAAGGCTGTGAAAGGACCCGCGGCTAAACTGTTTAGAGAGTTGGGGAAAGACCCCTCTGTTGCAGGAGTGGCTGAGTATTATGGGGATCTTCTAGATGGGCTGGTGATCGACGCTAAGGATAAAGATCGGGCGGCTATAAGGCAAAAAACCCTAATAACAAATACCTTAATGCAGACAGATCAGGATAAGAAAAACCTAGCTTCGGATGTCTTGGAATTTGCTAGATCATTAATATGAAGTGCTCTGGTTTAAATATTGTTATTCCGGTTCGCTCGCTTAGGCACGGAAAGTCAAGATTAGCACCTGTTCTTAGCAAGAGTGAACGGCACGAGCTTAATAGGCGCTTTTTTGTAAATACTTTGGACGTTGCAATTTCTGTGGTGGGGATAAAGGCTGTTGTGGTTGTAAGCAGGTGTCCTGAAGTAAGTCAAATTTGTCAATCTCTAGGGATTAAGTATTTATTTGAGATTACGAGAGGGGGCTTGAACCCAGCATTAAGCAGAGCTTCTCGGATCGTTGGAGCATGGGGAGTTAGAAAGATTTTAGTTCTTCCTTCTGATCTCCCGATGGTCGATAGGAATGATTTGTGTCTGCTGGTCGCTAGAGCGGGACGTGCTGGTGCAGCAATAGCTCCCGATAGGTGGCTTAGGGGCACCAATGCGTTGTGCGTCCCGACACGGAGCACATTTAATTTTCAATTCGGTTTCGAGAGCTATGCTAAACACAGGATCGAGGCGGGTAGATGTGAGATTAAGTTGGTCTCCCTCCCCCGTTGCTCTCTGTCTTTTGACGTCGATTGGCCAAGAGATTTACTCCAGCTCTCGAGTTTTCAGCTAACTCATGAAGGCTGGTGGAACAGGTAATTTGGTGTGGGTGATGGCGTTGTGACAAAGTGTTTAAAAACAAGCGCTGCTTGTCTAAGGTGTAAAATGTAGGAAAGCAGGCTTATTATGGATAAGGATGGAGGGGTCTTATGCCACTTGAGGCAATGGAGCATTTTAATATTAGGGCGGCCGATCTTGAGGCGACTAAGAACTTCTATTGTGATGTTCTTGGAATGAAAGTTGGGGAAAGGCCTGCTTTCAAATTTCCTGGATACTGGATTTATCTCGGGGAAACAGCATGTGTTCATTTGATTGCGGCCGATAATGCTGATGTTAAAAAGGAAGCGGGTTCGGGAGCAATAGATCATGTTGCTTTTGCTGGTACCGACATCAGGGGATTTGTTGCAAATGCCAAGGCGTACAATGTGTCCATGAAACATAATAAGGTGTCTGACTTCGGGATTCATCAGATTTTCGTACATGATCCAGATGGTATTAAAGTGGAGCTAAATTTTAGAGGTGAAGACGCCCAAAATTACCATCCTGAAAATTAACCCGCATCAGGTTTCGCGTTGCTTGAGGAACCCAGCATGGTTCTATGACCAGTTACAAATAGAAATTTTGGCTTATAAAAATTGAGGAAACACTGCTTATGGTAGGTGAGATAGCGGACGAAGGGAGTGAAATTATGTGGGTTGGCATGCTGCAAAAAGTTTTGAGAGTTATCCCTTTGATATTCGTATCTTGTTGGAATTCTGTTGTGGCGGAAGAGCCACAGAGAGAAACCATTCAAGTAACTGTGGTCGCGGGATCTGTTGGTGGCAGTTTTTATGTCATGAATGCAGCGATGTTTGATATTTTTTCAAAAAATATTGAAGGTCTCACTTATTCTATAGTTCCCGGTGGGTCGATATCTAATCCAATAGCCATTAACCAGGGTGATGCTCAGTGTGGCTTTTCTTTCACCAACGACCTGGGTTCAGCTGTTCAAGGTCAGGAGCCCTATTCGAGTCCGCTTGCCGATATTCGGGCAGTCGCCAATGTTGGTTTTGAGGCACGGTTGCATGTCTTCGTTGATGAAGACCTGGGGATATCTTCGATGGAGGAATTGAAGATGGTGCGCCCGGAATTGAAGGTTGATACGGGCCCCCGAGGCACGGGCTCGGAATTGGCTGCAAAAAGGGCATTAGATCTTCATGGCTATAGTTATTCGGAGATTAGAAATGAGGGTGGCCGAGTTATCCATTCGCAGTTTCGTGAGATGGTTGATAGAATGAAAGACGGCCATTTAAATGCATTGATGTATAACGATCTTATGGGTGCTCCGTTATTTTCCGATTTGGTATCTTCAAGGGATGTAAAATTACTTTCCCTGAGTAGAGATGTCATAGATAGGCTGCATTCTGAGTTTGGCTACACACCGGGTGTTATCCCTGGCGGGACCTATCGTGGCCAGTTAGAAGATGTTCATACAGTAAAACGGCAGACTATATTTCTCTGTCATAAAGATATGCCTGAGGTAGTGATCCATCAGATGGCTAAATTAATTTTTCTCAATAAAGAAGATTTACAGTCGGCAATTCGGGCCTTTAATATTCGCGCCGAACAGGTAGCAGAAAATAGCCCAATTCCGATGCATCCGGGGGCCGAGCGATTTTATAGAGAGGTTGGCATTATTAAGTGAAATGCAGAAACTCGTCATAAATAGGCCAGATTCATAAAACGGGAAATACTCGGCTATTGGTAGTGGAGTATTGAAAGCGCTGTTTTTTAGCAAGGCGGGATTGTTTTGATGATGTTGGGAAGGGCCCGTATTGGTTTGAGCGGTTCGACTGCGCGGTGGGCATCGGTTTTTGTGATATTGGCACTCTTCGGGGTGGATAGATTTGGTGGGGCTGAGCTACAGGCGCTCCATTTGTCTTTTATAGGTGCCTATCTTTTTTTGGTGCTAGTGGCGATTTTCCTGCCTTTAGTGGAGGGGCGTTCGGCTAACCAAATTTTGGATGGGACAGCTCTAGTCAGCGTATTTATTGGCATTGGCTTATACGGCTTTGAAGTGCCAACCTTCGATGAAACAATACCTTTTGTGTTGGCCCCGACTAACGGGCAGTTAGTATGCTTAATATTATTATGTGGCAGTGCCTTCTATGCGGCGGTCAAATTACTGTTGCCACTTTTCAGCGATTTGGGCTTTCTGGGGAGTGACTCCATTCAGGTGGCTGGACAAAGAGTCCTTCCAGTCCGATCTAAACTATTTGTTCGCTTGTTCTCAGCTCTAATAATTATTTATCACCTAGCTGCAGCGATGTTCGGGGCTCCTGAAGTTATGAAATTCCGGCCCACTCACGTTGCTATGTTTGTTTCATTGATTTTTCTTTTGTATGCCTACAAGAGGAGCGATCAGGGAACTTCTGTTCCTTGGTTTGATTGGATGCTTGCTGTTTTTGCGTGGGTCCCAGCTGCATACATTTATCTAAATTATTTCTATGTGGTTGATCGTTATCCATATGTGTCAGAATTAACCATGGGGGCATGGTTGGCTGGTATTGTAGCTCTTGGAACCACCATCGAGGCATGTCGGCGGGCGGTTGGGTGGACCCTTACCTTACTCTTAGGCGTCTTTATACTGCATAGCCTCTTTGGAAATTTCTTCCCTGGCCCACTCAACCAGGCAGCGGTGGAGCCTAAGCGTTTGCTTGATCACTTGTTTATGACGACCCAGGGCCTTTACGGATCAATAACTGGGATTTCAGCCACCTATGTGTTGATGTTCGTCCTTCTTGGAGCACTTTTGGAAAAAGCCAGGGGTGGGGAGTTATTTATGAACCTTGCTACGGGCTTGATGGGAAGACAGCCGGGCGGTCCAGGAAAGGCGGCGGTTTTGGCGAGCGGTATGTTTGGCTCCATTTCAGGCGCCGCGGTAGCAAATGTTTATGCAACGGGTACTTTTACTATTCCTCTGATGATAAAGACGGGCTTTAAGCGCCGGTTCGCAGCAGCTGTCGAGGCTGTTGCATCTGCGAGTGGTCAATTAGTGCCACCAATTATGGGTTCTGCAGCCTTTTTGATAGCTGATTTTACGCGTCTGCCATATGTAGAGGTTGCTAAATCGGCTGCACTTCCAGCCTTTCTTTATCTATTTGCTGTGTACTTTATGGTGCATCTGGAGACGAGAAAATTTGGCCTGCCTTCTATGGCACCCAATCTGGTGCAACAGGCTCGTCGGGAAATATGGTCAGATCTCCATATGATCCTAGTCTTGGTAGTAGTAGTAGTTCTTTTGCTTGATAGGACAACGCCGTTCTTTGCGGCTTTTGCCGGGGTCTGCTCTATTCTTCTGTTTTCTCTGCTCAGTTCGCGCACACAATTAAACTTGGAGCGCTTGTTGGATGGGTTTGAGGTTGGCGCTCGACGGATTGCTCCCATAGCTGGAGCACTTTTCGTTGCGGCGCTGGTTGTGGGAACCATAGAACTAAGTGGATTGGGCCTTCGGTTTACATCAATTCTCATTAACGTAACGGGCGGAAATTTGCTTCTCACACTTATTCTCGTGATGGTTAGTTGTATTTTGCTCGGTATGGGTTTGCCAACCTCAGCAGCGTATATGATAGTAGCTATCTTTGGCGCTCCTGCTCTGGTTAAGCTTGGGATTGAACCTTTAGCAGCCCACTTCTTCGTGTTTTATTATGCCATAATTTCGGCAATTACTCCTCCGGTAGCCGTTGCGGCCTACGCTGCTGCGACTATAGCAGGGACCCCATTGCAACGAACCGGCTTAGAAGCCATGAAACTAGGTGCGGCAGTTTATCTGGTTCCATTTGTTATGGTTTATAGCCCTGCCCTTCTCTCCATTGGTAGTCCAGTGGAGATAGTGCAGGCGCTGATCACAGGTATTATTGCGGTGGTGTCGTTGGGCATGGCGGTGCAAGGGTTTTTGATTACAAAATTACAAGTCTGGGAACGAGGTGCAGCCGGGCTTGCTTCAGTATTGCTTTTGCATGGTGCTTGGGAGAGTGATGCTTTGGGTGGAATATTGGTTATATTAATCATAATCAGCCAACGGCATAAAAAGTTGGCGGGGAGCGATAACCAAAATACGGTAGGTTAACCCATTTCCCAGGCGGACGGAGTGCCACTCGCTCTAGTCACTCGGCGTCTTCCTGATTTTGCGGTTCTGCTTTTTGAAACTCCTCTATGGCGAGGCAATTTGCATTAATGCGGGTGATGATGGGATAAGCGCTAAGATCGCAGTCAAATCGGTTGGCGTTAAACACTTGCGGTATCAGGCAAATATCGGCCAGGCTGACCTGAGATCCAAAACAGAATTCAGCGGTCTCAGTTTGTTGCTCGAGCATAGTTTCTATTGCTTCCAGACCAACAGAGATCCAATGTCGGTACCATTCAGTTTTTTGGGCTTCATCGAGTCCCATTTTCTGGGTCAGATATTTTAGCACGCGTAAATTATTGATAGGGTGGATGTCACACGCTACCGCTAATGCGAGAGCGCGGGCCTGGGCCCGGTGGATTGGTAATTTTGGAAGAAGAGGGGGGTCTGGATAGAGCTCGTCCAAATATTCTAGTATAGCCAAGGATTGGGTTAGTTGCTTCCCGTTTTCCTCGATGGTAGGCAGCAGGGACTGGGGATTGACCTTTTTATAAGGCTCATGGAATTGCTCGCCGCCATTTTTGGTCAGGTGGACTGCTTCCGAGGTCCATTCAATTTTCTTAAGGTTAAGAGCTATGCGAACGCGATAAGCAGCTGATGATCGGAAATAGCCGTATAGTTTAAACATTATTTTTTGCCATGCCGGTTATATGTATTTTGCCAAAGTTGGCCAGTTAATGGTAGAGACTATCTCGTAATCTAAAGCCTGGATAGGCTCGTTAGCAAACATTCATGGCACTAGTTCCCCAACCGAGCTTTTTAATATGGCACGAAGTGATAAATATTCTGGGGGAAATAAAGTTCAAATTGTGGGCCGCGTGCCCTGAAAATGGAGGATGATAATGGCGGATCTAGAGGTGAAGAAAGATGGTGCGGTTGCAACTTTGACGATGAACAGACCTGCGGTGCGCAATGCACTTTCTATGGACATGCGCGCGGAGTTAGACGCGGCTCTGCATGATATTGAGTTTGATGAACGAGTTAGATGCGTAGTTCTTACGGGCGCAGGCGAACATTTTATGGCTGGTGGTGATGTAGCCCAGATGAATGAGTACCTCAAGGGTCATGAGGCGGAGGAGGTAGAAAAATACTTTCTACATCGTATCCATAACCTTCACCCAATTATGTTTTCGATGAGAAGAATGTCTAAGCCCATAATAGCGATGGTTAGAGGGGCAGCAGCAGGGGCAGGTGTTTCGCTAGCGGCTGCCTGTGATCTGATTATTGCCGAAGAAGATGCCTTTTTTACTCTTGCGTATTGCCATATAGGCACTACTCCGGATGGTTCCTCCTCTTTTCACTTGCCAAGAGCTATAGGAATTAAAAAGACATTGGAGATGACACTGTTGGGCAACAGATATACCGCTCAGGAGATGGCTGATATGGGATTGGTAAACTTTGTTGTCAAAGCAGATGAGTTGGATTCGGAGTGCGCGAAGTTGGCAGATAAATTGGCGGCGGGGCCGACATTTGTATATGGTAAAGCTAAGAAGCTTATGTACCGAAGCTTGGAGAATGAGTTTGAAGCTCAGCTTCAATTGGAGGGAGAGTGTTTTGCCGAATGCGCTGGAAGAAGGGACTTTCGGGAAGGCGTTGAAGCGTTTATAGACAAGCGAAAAGCAAATTTTACGGGGGCCTAGCTAGTGGGCTTTGCTTATATTAGCTGGTAGAAGTGGTGCTGTAGTCATCCAGTCTTTCCCCTCTTTCCTCTCTTGGTGTAGAATGCTGGAAAGTTGGGATTATTAGGTAGTGGCAGTCAGAGGTATGTTATGGGGGCTATCAAATGAGTAAGCCAGAGTCAGCCGGAGGAGAAGTGGCAAAACCGCTGATGGCCGGGAAAAGAGGCCTGGTTATGGGTGTCGCCAATGATCGGTCCCTTGCGTGGGGCATTGCCCGATCAGCGGCTGAACACGGAGCGGAATTAGCTTTTACCTATCAGGGTGAGGCGCTTGCAAAACGAGTGGGTCCCCTGGCTGAGTCTCTAGGTTCTAATGTTTTATTGCCCTGTGATGTAAGTGACGATGTGGCTCTAGATTCAGTTTTTGCTGATATTCAAAATCGCTGGGGAGGACTGGATTTTGTAGTTCACGCCATTGCATTTTCGGATAAGGAAGAGCTCAAGGGACGATACGTAGATACCAGTGCTGAGAATTTTTCCCAGACCATGCAAATTTCTTGTTACTCGTTTACAGCCGTTTGCCGTCGTGCTGCGTCTTTGATGAAGAACGGAGGAAGTTTACTCACCCTAAGTTATTATGGAGCTGAACGCGTTATCCCCCACTACAATGTGATGGGAGTTGCGAAAGCTGCCTTAGAGGCTAGCGTCCGTTATATTGCGGCTGATTTAGGTGGGGAGGGGATCCGTGTTAATGCTATTTCGGCGGGGCCAATAAAAACCTTGGCGGCCAGTGGTGTTGGTGATTTTCGATATATTTTGAAGTGGAATGAGCTCAACAGTCCGCTTCAGCGCAACGTGACAATTGAAGATGTTGGGGGAGCGGCTCTTTACCTCTTGAGTGACCTCAGCTCAGGAGTCACTGGCGAGATCCATCACGTGGATGCAGGTTATCATGTGGTTGGAATGAAAAGGCCTGACGCTCCAGATATCTCCACGGTGTGAGTGGCTGATGCCGGGTAATTCATTTGGGCACGCGTTTCGGTTCACCACATGGGGTGAAAGCCATGGGCCGCAAATAGGGTGCGTGGTAGATGGAGTGCCGCCCAAGATAGAGCTTTCGGAAGAAGATTTGCAGTACTGGCTAGACCGGCGTCGACCGGGTCGGTCTCGTTATACAACACAAAGGCAGGAAGCGGACTTAGTTAAAATTGTCTCGGGGGTTTTTGAGGGCTATACCACTGGAACCCCTATAGGCTTGATTATATGTAATGAAGATCAGCGGTCGCGAGATTATAGTGAGATTAAGAATAAACTAAGGCCCGCTCACGCAGACTATACATATCGGGCGAAGTATGGGATTCGAGATTATAGAGGCGGCGGGAGGGCGAGTGCCCGTGAGACAGCGATGCGTGTCGCAGCCGGCGCGGTTGCCCGAAAAATTCTGGGGGAAAAGATAAAAATTCGAGGAGCCCTAGTCCAGATCGGAGATCAGCCAGTTAAGCGGGGATCGTGGGATTGGGATGAAGTGGAAAAGAATCCATTCTGGTGTCCTGATGCCGATGTTGCTTTGGATTGGGCAGAAACTTTGACAACAATTCGAAAGAAAGGTTTGTCGCTGGGTGCTATGATAGAGGTCGTCGCGAGTGGAGTGCCGGCAGGATGGGGTGAGCCTGTTTACGATAAGTTGGACGGCGATTTGGCCAAGGGTTTCATGACGATAAATGCCGTTAAGGCAGTCGAAATAGGTGCTGGCTTGGATGTCGTTAGGATGACGGGGAAAGAGAACGCTGACGAAATGCGAGCAGGTTCGAGGGATAAGCCTAAGTTTCTTTCCAACAATGCTGGTGGCATCCTCGGTGGGATTAGCACAGGGCAAGAAATAGTGGCCCGTTTTGCGGTTAAGCCCACTAGTTCTATACTAGAGCCTGTCCAGACTGTTGATGTGGATGGGGCGGAGACAGAAATTTCTACGAAAGGCCGCCATGACCCATGTGTAGGTATAAGGGCAGTTCCTGTCGGGGAAGCAATGATGGCTTGCGTTTTGGCGGATCATTTTCTTCGCCATCGCGGGCAAATAGGCCGGTAAAATGAATGCCCGTATTAGCAGATTTAGAGAAAAATGCCGAATAATAGGACCTGCTATGGGCTAACCTTACAACGCTAGGTCTGGGCGTTTTTGTGTAGCTTATCTAAAGTGTGTGGCAGAGGATCTTCAGTAGCAGTTTCAGCAGGCTTTGTAATTTTCGCTAGCTTAGGCTGATCAGGAAACGTGGGCTGTGGTCTTGTGAAAACAGCCAAAAGTTTTTCGGGTTGAAGATTAGCCCACAAAAACAATCTAACAATCGCTCGCTAACAGATCCGGCTTCAGGATGGGTTGAGGTGGCGACTTGGCAGTGGATGTCCGCTGACGCTGCAATGCAATTGTGCTAGTCATTTCTGAGCTGCATTTACCGCAGCACGGAGAAAAGTCAAAATATTCATGCACTTCGGTCCAAGTGCTTGCTCCATCCTTAAGTGCGGTTTGCACCATGCGTTCTGAGATGCCATTGCAGTTGCATACATACATACGTTCCGTTTCCTCCCGAAAGGATGCTATCAAAAAAAATGCGCGAATGCGAGTCGTTATCACAACTGGAAGTTGAACTGGGATCTAGCCATACAGTAGAATGATTTCTAGCTTGTGTTGTGCCGGTCCCAGCGTTTGGGTATGGCACCAGTATCTGAGGGAATACTGTTTATCTCGTCCTATGGGTTTGTTGATACCGGGACAAAAAGGGGAGATCAGCTCATGAAAGGTGAACCGAAAGTACTGGCGCAGTTGAACCGCATTTTGACTAATGAACTGACGGCGGTTAATCAATATTTTCTTCACGCTCGGATGTTAGAAGATTGGGGCTTTTTAAAGTTGGGTCAGAAGGTCTACGAAGAGTCGATCGGGGAAATGAAGCATGCGGATTATATTATAAAAAGAGTTTTGCTTCTCGAAGGGCTGCCAAATTTGCAGGATCTGGGTAAGCTCAAAATTGGCGAGGATGTGCCGGAAATCTTTCGCTGCGACCTATCAGTTGAAATGGATAACCAAGGCTGTCTGAAGGAAGCTATCACCATATGTGAGGGTTTGGCTGATTTCGTGTCTAGAGAGATCTTTGAAAAGATTCTTGAAGACACGGAGGAGCACATAGATTGGATAGAGACCCAACAGTCTAGGATAAAGTCTGTCGGTCTGGAGAATTATCTGCAAGACCATATGGGAACCGAATAAGCGGGCTGGGTCTGCCTGAATGGACGAATTTTGCAATTGAGAATTATTCGCATTGACAATGCGGCGCATAATCAGCTATAACTCGAATCGCTTGTTTAGGGGTGGCTAGTCCCTTCTCGCCAGCCTAAACAAGCCCTTTGCTCATCTTTACTTAGACTTCGTGTCCGTTAGTCCTCTTCTTACTAACGGGCACATTTCTTTGGCCGGTATCTTTTATCACGGGGGTGTGGGGCTGTCCGAGTGTCGCAAAAATGTCACGATTGGGGAGTTTAGGTGAGAATAGGTCGCAGACTCCTTGCGAATGAGAACGCAAATCATTATCTTAAGGCGAATTATTGATAATAAAAGGCATTCTCAAATGAAGAATAATGGAAGTAATGTAGTATTGGGGGCGGCCACTATCGGGCTAGGCCTCTGTGTTGCATCTTCGCAAGTTTTGGCGGAGCCGCCTACTGCGGAAGAAATGTGGGATAAAATCCAGGAGCTCGAAATGAAGGTCGAGACTACTGGGGAAATGATAGAAGAGTCGGCGGGCTCCGGGGGCCATGGCCACGGAGGCGGTGACGTTCTTTGGGGCGGCTATGCCGAAGTACATTACAACGCTGGTGACAGGCAACAGATTGACGTCCATCGTTGGGTGCTTTTCACTGAATATGAATTCAATGACAAGTTGCGGGTGCAAGGAGAATTTGAGCTTGAACACGCGCTTGCGGGCGAAGGTCAGCCTGGTGAAGTTGAACTCGAACAGGCGTTCATTGAATATAATACCTCGCCTAGCAACGCGGTCTTCGCCGGAGTTGTTTTGGTGCCAGTGGGGATGTTGAACGAAACTCATGAGCCACCAACTTTCTTTGGGGTTGAACGTGACCGCGTCCATTCCCAGATCATTCCTACCACTTGGTGGGAAGCGGGTGTGGGTTCACGAGGAGAGCTAAGTGAAGGACTGGGATACGATCTCTTCTTTCATTCTGGACTTAACGTTGACGAGACGGCTTTTACGATACGGGGTGGCCGTCAAAAAGTTGCCGAGGCTGTTGCAAATAGGCCAGCTATCACCGGACGTCTCCGGTATTCCGGATTTCCAGGGCTTAACCTAACAGTTGCAGCGCAGTATCAGGACGATATCACTCAAGGCACGGCCGAACCCGGTACTGACAGGGATTTTGACACCGACGCCACTCTCCTTAATTTTACTGCTGACTATCGGAGCGGTCCCGTAGGGCTTAAGGCAATGTATGCCCGCTGGGATCTAGATGAAGGCACCACAGGTGTTGGTCCAGCATCGTTGGGTAGGGATGAGCAGTGGGGTTACTTCGTAGAACCTTCCTATCGCTTTGCGGTACCTGGTGCCGGTGGCGACGGTGAGCTTGGGATATTTGCCCGCTACTATGCTTTTGATCGCACCGCCGGCGACAGTACTGGTAGTGTAGAGGATGGTTTCACGGTTGGGTTCAACTATTGGATCCACCCTGATGTGGTCTTAAAAGCAGATTACGACGAGATAACCATTGAGAACAGTACGGCTGATGACGACCGTCTGAACCTCGGCATTGGCTGGCAGTTCTAGTTTTTGAGCTTCAGCTGAGACAATATGGGGAGGGGGCGCAAGTCCCCTCCCTTTTTGTGATGGTGTTACAATTATGAAGAACTCATTGCTGGCGATAAGTTTGTGTGCTCTTTTTGTTCTAGTTAGTCCTTTTCAAGAGGGGCATGCAGAGGAAGTTTATCTGGAGCCAGACACCTTTTTGGCTGAGGTGTTTGGGTCATCTCTCCCGGATCCAGATGTATTGTGGATTACCAAAGACCGGAAGTCCGTAACAAGCAGGATAATGACCCATGGCAAGGGTCCAAGGAGGATTAGGTACTGGGCTGACGCGACGCGAACTGCTTGGATATTAGAGGAGATAGGTAAGGTAAGGCCCATAACAACTGGCTATGTTGTGAAAAGCGGGCAGATCGAACGAGTTGCAGTTTTGATCTACCGGGAGAGCCGCGGTTGGGAGGTCAGACACAAATTCTTTACGGATCAGTTTGTCGGCGCTACGGTGGATGCGGACTATCGGCTAGACCGCTACATAGATGGCATCTCGGGTGCGACATTATCGGTGGATGCGTTGACAAGGTTGGGCCGCTTGGCACTGTATTTAACCGAGGAGATTACTGCTGAGAATAAGTAGCTGGAAGGTTTTTAACCGCCGCTATCGGCTAATGCATCTTAATCCCTGGATATTTCGTTGGCACGGCCATTTGGGGGTAGGCGCCTCTTTGTTAGTCACTATTCTTATCATCACTGGGATAGCGCTTAACCATACCGAGCGATTAAACTTAGATAGCCGGTTTGTTGGAACTGGATGGCTCTTGAGCTGGTACGGTGTTGCCCCAGAAAGTCCGCCTATCAATTTCCGGGTTGGTGACCGTTGGCTGACGGAAGTCGATGGCAGTTTGTTTTTGGATGCGGTGCATGTGCCTAGCTTTAAAGGTTCCTTGGTGGGGGCGGTGCAAGGGGATGGGTTTCTAATCGTTGGAACAGCGGACAGCATCTATCTCTTTGAAGATAATGGGCAATTGATTGAGAAGCTCGGTTGGAAAGCTGGGACAATTAGTCGCCTTGGGCATTTGAGGGACACTACCTATATCAATTCGGGAGAGGATACTTTTGCCTCCTCTGATGGATTTTTAACGTGGAGGTCCTCAGTTGAGGAACCGGTATGGGTGTTGACCCAGGAAGCGCCACCCGAAGTTAAAGAGTCGGTGCTTTTGGCGTTTCGCGGTCGTGGTCTCCCTTGGGAGCGGGTGCTGTTGGATTTGCATAGTGGCCGCATTTTGGGTTCTTGGGGCTCGTATGTAATGGATGCCGCGGCAGTAGTACTGCTGCTACTAGTGATTTCAGGTATCTACAATTGGTACCTTCGGCGTTAGCTCAAGCCCAAAACTTCCCGTGGGTCGATCAAAGTTCACGATTGGAGTTGGGCTAAAATTAAGAACTCCCGGTTTCCCTTGGGACCTGTGATTGGGCTTGGCTCAATGCCGAGGGGTGTCCACGGCGTTTCTATTGTGATCCAATCGCGGATTTTTTTGCAAGCGGAGTCGTGGAGCGCGGGATTTCGGACGACGCCCCCCTTGCTGATGTGCTCTCGGCTCGTTTCAAATTGTGGTTTGATGAGTGCTATTAGGTAAGCCTTATTTTCTGCAAATGTGAGTGGGGTGGGTAAAATTTTGGTTAGGCTAATAAAGCTAGCATCACATGTGATGATTTCGATTGCTTCTGGGATTTGTTGAGGCGTGAGATGCCGGGCGTTAGTCTTTTCGAGCGTTACAACTTTTTCCGTGTTTCGTAGCCGCCAGTCTAGCTGCCCTGTTCCACTGTCTACGGCATATACTCTTCTAGCCCCCTTCGATAGGAGAACATCTGTAAAACCTCCTGTCGAAGATCCGATGTCCATGCAAACCTTTTGATTTATAGATAATTGGAAGTGGTCTATGGCATGAGCAAGCTTAATTCCTCCACGAGAGACCCATGGATGAGGCTTCTCCCGCAAGGAAATTTGGAGGTCCTCCTTTACTTTATGTCCTGGTTTGTCCAGGCGCGTATTGTTGTGAAACACGAGCCCAGCCATGATGTAGGCCTTTGCCTGTGTTTTGGTGTTAGCCATTCCACGAAGGACGAGAAGATCATCCAGTCTAAGAATATTGGGGGTTTTCATCTGTTGTAGTTAAGAAGTGGCGTGTTGCATAAGGCTGGTATGAAATTTTCTAGTGGTTTCGCACAAATAAAAACTGGGTAACTTCCCGGAGAAGCTCTGCTCTACCACCAAAACATTCGAGGTAACGTTGCGCTTGCATTGTCATTTTTTGGGCTTCTCTCCTAGCCTCGTCTATACCCAAGGAGCTGACCAGAGTTGCTTTTCCCGCAGCTGTATCTTTTCTGAGTTTCTTTCCGACCTCGTTGGAGTTCCCTTCCATATCGAGGAGATCATCAACGATTTGAAAGGCCGACCCCAAGGAACTTGCATATCCTTTTAGAGCGTCTCTCTCGTCCCGGGTAGCGGAACCTAGGATAGCTCCCGCATCAACCGCAAAACATATCAGGGCCCCCGTCTTAAGCTCCTGCAGGTGCCTGATATCCGACGGACCCATGGTCTGGTATGGGGCTTGAAGGTCTATCGCTTGCCCACCAACCATTCCATTTATACCGGCGGCGTTCGCTAATTCGAGAGTCAGTTGGGAGCGCAGGCGGGAGCTTATCCCGCTGTCAGCACCGTTTAAAGTTGCAAATGCTAAGGTCAGCAGGCCGTCTCCAGCAAGGATGGCTAGCCCATCGCCAAATACTTTATGGTTAGTAGGTTTGCCCCGACGCAAGTCATCGTTATCCATAGCGGGTAAGTCATCGTGCACGAGAGAATAACAGTGGACTAACTCAATTGCCGTTGCAATGCACAGGGCCTGTGATTTGGGGACAGAAAACAAACGGGATGTTTGCAGAGTCAAGAACGGGCGTAATCTCTTTCCACCCCCAATTGCGGAGTAGCGGAGTGAAGCCATTAGGTTTGCTAAAGGGCCTGCCTCACTGGGAATAAGCTTTTCCAATTCCCCGTCGATGGCAGCCGCTGTTTCCGCCATTGCATTGCGTAAAGAGTTCAAGGTTATTTTTCTTTTGGGTGCTCGGGAGTTATGCCGGTAGCACTGCCTGTCTCATCCAATTTGATGCGGCTAATTTTCTCCTGAGCGTCACGTAGTTTGCCATCACAGTGACGCTTGAGGGCGGTTCCTCGTTCATAGGCAGTAATAGCGTCGTTCAAATCGGTATTCCCACCCTCTAGGCGACGGATTATTTCTTCCAGCTCAGCTAAGGCTTCCTCAAAAGTCATCTTGGTAATCTTTGCGACGGTATCTTTTGCTGGCATGGCGTTCCTCGAAATCATTGTAAGCTACATGTAAAACACTTTTGTCCGGTTGTAATTTGTTAGCTAACTAATTTAGTTCACTCAGTGGTTCTCCCGATATTTTATTCAAGCTTATTCGGCTTTCCATTTAGGTGGGCGCTTTTCAGAAAATGCTTTCGGCCCTTCAACGAAGTCCGAGCTATCGTAAAGAGCTTGAACAGCGGGATAAACTTCCTCCATTGCATTTTTCAAGTCTGGCTGCCTTAAACCCTCATACACACTTTGTTTGGATGCACGAATTGACATGGGTGAGCATTCAAGAATGAGGTTGGCCCAGGTTCGAGCGGCATCTAGAAGCCGCTCTGGTTTTGTTACCTCGTTCACAAAACCGAGCTGTTGACCCTCTGCAGCCGTCACTCTTCGGCCAGTTAAAATCATGCCAAGTGCTTGTTTTTGAGGTATAATACGTGGAAGCCGGTGCAAGCCGCCTGCGAGTGCGGCTAGGCCAACCCGGGGTTCTGGCAGTGCAAAAATAGCATTGTCCGATGCTACAATGAGGTCGCAGGCGAGTGCAATCTCAAAGCCGCCACCCATTGCAAAGCCATTCACAGCCGCGATAACCGGTTTGTTTAGATTAAAGCGCTCTGTTAGCCCCGCGAAGCCGTTGGCTGGACGGTCCCGGCGACCCCCTGCCGCCTGATATTTCAGGTCATTTCCTGCGCTAAAAGCCTTGTCACCGGCGCCAGTTATGATTGCAACCCATTGCTCGGGATCTGATGCGAATTCGTTAAACACTTGATCAAACTCTGTATGTGCCGGCGAATGCAGTGCATTATAAACCTCGGGGCGATTAATAGTAATGAGGGTGATCCGTCCATCTTGTTCCACTTTAACAAACTCATATTCTGACATTGGGTACCTTTGGATTTGTATTAACGGTTAACCCCTATTGTAGTGATTATTCACCCAATAGCTATGTCCAGGGACGCTTGTTGGGGTTGATTCTTGCTTTCTTTAGGGGTTGGTAGCGTGGATTAGTAGGGCCTTTGGGAATAATTTTCTATTTTATCGAGAAAGCCATTAGGGTAACAACTTGCTTAGGCTGAGTGAAGGGGCTAAGCCTTATCGGGGAAATCAAATTAGGTGTGAGGCCTGAGTAAGGGGAGTACATATGGCTAAGAGTTTATATCATTGGATTAAAGGGGAAAAACTCCATCAACAGAGTGGTAAATTTGGAGATGTCTTTGATCCGGCGACAGGGGATGTGGTGTCCCGGGTTCCATTTGGAGGTGTTGAGGAAATTGCAGCCGCAATAAATGCGGCCACCGACGCCTTGCCAAATTGGGCAGCGACGCCGCCGATTCAGAGAGCCAGGGTTATGTTTCGCTTTAAGGCTCTGATTGAAGAGCACATGGATGATATAGCAGTCTTGGTTTCATCGGAGCACGGCAAAACGTTGGAGGATGCTCGGGGGTCCATTACCCGAGGTTTGGAGGTTGTTGAATTTGCTTGTGGTATTCCCCATTTACTCAAGGGTGAATTTACGGAACAGGTTGGAACGAATGTAGATTCCTACTCACTACGACAGCCAGTGGGCGTTTGTGCCGGCATAACCCCGTTTAATTTTCCTGCTATGATTCCGCTCTGGATGTTTCCTTTGGCTATTGCTTGTGGCAACACATTTGTTCTTAAGCCGTCCGAAAAGGATCCCTCATGTCCATTGTTTTTGGCCCAATTGCTTCATGAAGCTGGCGCCCCAGCTGGTGTTCTAAATGTAATAAACGGCGATAAAGACGCTGTTGCCACGCTACTGACTGACCCGGGTATTGATGCAGTTAGTTTTGTGGGGTCAACTCCGATAGCAAAGCATGTGTATGCAACCGCTGCGGCCTCCGGAAAGCGCGTTCAGGCCCTCGGGGGTGCTAAAAACCACATGGTAGTGATGCCCGATGCTGACCTGGAGCAGGCAACAGATGCTTTGATGGGAGCAGCTTATGGTTCGGCAGGAGAGCGTTGTATGGCGGTATCTGTTGCCGTCGCTGTTGGCAGTTCTGCTGATCCATTAATCGAACGTTTGGCACCCCGTGTGAGGAATTTGAAAATTGGGCCGTACTCGGATTTAGAAGCGGAAATGGGACCCGTAATAACAAAAGAAGCTTTAGCTCGGATACGAGGTCTGGTAGATGCAGGCGTAACTGATGGCGCGGAATTGGTAGTGGATGGAAGGGATGTCAGTTTACAAGGCTACGAGAACGGATTTTTTCTTGGTGGGTGTTTATTTGATAAGGTCTTGCCGGAGATGAGTGTCTACAAAGAAGAGATTTTTGGTCCGGTACTTTCCGTAGTTCGTGTCCCCGACTATGAGTCGGCTCTCCAGTTGGTTAAAGACAATCCATTTGGGAATGGGACCGCAATTTTTACTCGTGATGGTGACGCAGCTAGGGATTTCTCTAATCGGGCAAATATTGGGATGGTCGGCGTTAATGTTCCGATTCCCGTCCCAGTCGCCTATCATAGTTTTGGAGGGTGGAAGGACTCAATGTTTGGTGCATCAAACACCCATGGTATGGATGGCGTTAGGTTTTACACGAGGTTGAAAACGGTGACCTCCCGATGGCCTTCAGGCATACGTCAAGGTGCGGACTTTTCGATCCCAACATTGAAGTGAGCTGTTTGTCAAGCGTGGCCAAGGTCACTAACCATGCAAGTGATCTGGTTAGTTTTTATTTTAGTCGGGTCAAAAGTGGCGATCTGCAGCGGGATCCGCAGCAGGAGGGGGCTGTTAGGCTTCTCTCACAATTTAGCGACAACCTTTCTGCAACTGATGACGGCTCCAGGAAACGTTTTTCTTGGTGGCCTCGGGTCCATTCGGTCAAGGCCGTCGGGGATCCGATAGGTATTTATCTTTTTGGCGGGGTAGGGCGCGGAAAAACAATGTTAATGGATATGTTTTTTTCGTCTGTAAAGTCGACCCGGAAGCGGCGGGTACATTTCCATATTTTTATGCGGGAGGCGCACCAATGGATACACGCTCGACGACAAAAAGGTAAAGAACAGGATGATTCTGGGGATCCCATTATGGCATTGGCACATTCCCTGTCGAAGCAAATTGATCTGCTTTGCTTTGACGAATTTGAGATAAGCGATGTTGCCGACGCACTTATAATCCGCCGCATATTTTCTAGCCTTCTGGATAATAAGGTGCGGCTTGTAACCACCTCTAATTGGCATCCTGAAGATTTATATTCTGGTGGATTACAGAGAGAATTATTTATCCCGTTTATAAAGTTCTTAAAGGAACAGGTTCAGATTGTCTCTTTGTGTGGTGGCACTGACTATCGTCTCTTAGGGCTGAGCTCTCGGCCGGTGTATTTTAGCCCCTTAGATGATGCGGCACGCATCGCTTTAAGAGGTTTGTTTGACACTCTCACTGGCGGGGGCGATAGCCGGTCAGAGGAGCTTAGGGTGGAAGGTAGAGCTCTCCACGTGGGGCGGGCTAACCAGGGTGTAGCATGGTTTAATTTTAGTGAGCTCTGCCAAGAGGCCGTGGGAGTTTCCGATTACCTAGCGATTATTGATCGATTTCATACTTTGGTTATATCTGATATCCCTATCATGCCGCCAGAGCAGAGAAACGAGGCACGTCGTTTTTCAATTCTCATTGATATGTTGTATGAGCATAAAATTAAATTGGTTTGTAGTGCTGCTGGAAAACCAGAGGAATTATATGTTCGTGGGACGGGTTCTCGCGAATTTCTGCGGACCGCGTCTAGATTGCGAGAGATGCAAACATCAATTTATTTGTCTGGGGGGTCGTTTAAAAAGTTATAGCTGAGAGACTTGCTCTTAAGGCAAGTAATAGGGTACGTACCGGATAATAAAAAGAATGATATTTTCAGGGAGGCATAGTGAAATGGCTCGAAAAAAAATTGCGCTCATAGGTGCTGGAAACATTGGCGGTACTCTAGCGCATTTGGTAGGACTAAAGGAACTTGGTGACGTCGTCTTGTTTGACATTGTTAAGGGCATTCCGCAGGGAAAGGCGTTGGATATAGTGCAGTCTTCGCCAGCTAGTGGTTTCGATGCAAAGTATTTGGGTGCAAACAGCTATCGTGCGATCCGCGGCGCTGATGTTGTAATTGTGACAGCGGGCATCCCTCGTAAGCCAGGTATGAGCCGAGATGATCTTGTTAGTGTCAACACAGGCGTGATGGAGGCGGTTGGGGCAGGAATAAAGGCAAACTGCCCGAAAGCCTTTGTTATTTGTATAACTAACCCACTAGATGCAATGGTTCTGGTTCTTAAGGAAGCTAGTGGCTTGCCTCATAATAAGGTTGTTGGGATGGCAGGGATTTTAGACTCTGCTAGGTTTAGGTATTTTCTGGCTGAAGAAATGGACGTGTCGGTAAAGGATGTGACAGCATTCGTTTTAGGTGGTCATGGAGACACAATGCTTCCATTAACCCGTTATTCTACTGTCGCGGGGATCCCTCTGCCCGATTTGGTTAAGATGGGGTGGATTTCTAAAGAAAAACTGACTGCGATTGTGCAGAGAACACGAGATGGAGGGGCAGAAATAGTTAAGTTGCTAAAAGCTGGCTCAGCATTTTATGCTCCTGCCACGGCTGCAATTGAAATGGCAGAGGCTTATATAAAGGATCAGAAACGGGTGCTTCCGTGCGCAGCCTTTTTAAATGGACAGTACGGTGTTAAAGGAATGTATGTTGGAGTTCCTGTTATAATTGGTTCCAGAGGGGTCGAGAGGATCGTGGAAATATCCCTCAGTAAGACTGAGATGTTGCAGTTTCAAAAATCAGTAAGCGCTGTGAAGAATCTCGTAGCATTAGTGAGAAAATTGCAAAGGCGGAAGACTTCTACCCGTTCGTAGCTTGGTCTGATCATAAAGCGGAAATTATTTAGATGAATATCCATGAGTATCAGGCAAAGAACCTTCTTCGAAAGAATAATGTTTCAGTTCCAAATGGTCAGGTGGTTGCTGATGTTAGTGAGGTAGAGCAGGTAGCCAAAGAGCTCGGGGGTCCGGTTTGGGTGGTGAAAGCTCAAATACATGCTGGAGGCCGTGGTAAAGGGGGTGGAGTAAGAATTTGTCATAGTGTTGACGCTGTGGTTGACGCTGCTACGTCGATGATTGGCATGCAGCTTGTGACCCCTCAGACTGGACCCGGTGGCAAGACCGTCAGAAAAATTTATATTGAGGACGGGTGTGAAATTGAGAGTGAACTTTATGTTGCCGTTCTCTTGGATCGCAATAATGGTCGTGTATCACTAATTGGGTCTTCAGAAGGGGGCATGAATATAGAAGAGGTGGCTGAGCGCAATCCAGAGAAGATTAGCAGAATAGCCATTGATCCGATGATTGGCCTGAAACCTTTCCACGCCCGGAATCTTTTAATTACATTAGGTGTAGAGGGCCAAACACTTGACTCAGGCATTGAATTTATAGCCGGCCTTTATGACCTCTATACTTCAACTGACGCTAGTTTGATCGAAATAAATCCGGCCGTTGTAACGAGGGATAGGGAGATTATGGCGTTGGACGCCAAAATTAACTTTGATGATAATGCTCTATTCCGACATCCAGAGATTCTGGCCTTGAGGGATGTAGATGAGGAAGATGAACGTGAGCGGATGGCTGAGGATCAGGGTTTGAATTATATAAAACTTAATGGAAATATTGGTTGCATGGTCAATGGTGCAGGATTGGCGATGGCTACGATGGATATCATTGAGTTATTTGGTGCTAGCCCCGCCAACTTTCTGGATGTGGGTGGTGGAGCTACTGGCGATCGGGTAAAGGAGGCCTTCAAAATTATTTTAGCTGACCCGGCTGTGGAGGGGGTTTTGGTTAATATCTTTGGGGGAATTATGAGGTGCGACATAATAGCGGAGGGCATAGTAGGGGCTGCCCAAGAAGTGGGTTTAGAGATCCCGCTAGTGGTTCGTTTGGAAGGGACCAATGTAGAGTTGGGTAACAAAATACTTGGTCGATCGGGGTTAAAGGTGACGACTGCTGGTGACCTCTCTGACGCGGCAAAAAAAATAGTCAGTGCGGTTAAGAGGTAGTAGTAATGTCGGTTCTCGTAGATAGCAGCACTCGTGTTCTATGCCAGGGTTTTACGGGTAAGCAGGGTACTTTTCACTCTGAGCAGGCGATAGAATATGGCACTCAATTGGTTGGGGGTGTTACCCCTGGGAAGGGTGGGCAACAACATCTTGGAAGGCCAATTTTTGATACTGTTCACGAAGCGGTGGAAGCAACGCAGGCTAATGCCACTGTCGTGTATGTTCCTCCGCAATTTGCGGCTTCTGCTATCTGTGAGGCAATAGATGCTGGTATAGAGTTGGTGGTCTGTATTACAGAAGGGATTCCAGTTCAGGATATGGTCTTCCTAAAGCGGCAGTTATTAGGTAGTGGCACTCGATTAATAGGGCCGAATTGCCCTGGCATTATAACCCCTGGCAAATGCAAGATAGGCATTATGCCTGGCCACATTCATGCGCCAGGAAGAATTGGGATCGTTTCGCGGTCTGGCACACTGACTTACGAGGCTGTAGCCCAGACCACGGCTGTTGGTCTCGGTCAAACTACTTGCATTGGAATTGGAGGAGATCCGGTTAACGGGACCAATTTCATCGAATGTCTTGAACTTTTTATGGGTGACCCTGAAACGGAGGGGGTGGTTATGATCGGTGAAATCGGAGGGTCTGCTGAAGAAGCCGCTGCTGAGTATTTGCAGAGCCTTGGTGATGAGCGAAAACCAGTGGTTGGTTTTGTGGCTGGGACTACTGCTCCTCCGGGACGGCGTATGGGACATGCTGGGGCCATCGTGGCCGGTGGCTCAGGCGGGGCTCAGGTCAAAATCAACGCCCTCAAAGCAGCTGGGGTCGTAGTGGTGGACTCGCCGGCGGAAATTGGTGTTGCTATGCAGGCGGCCCTGAAAAAATAGCGTGCCTCTCTTCTATTGAGGCATACATCAGGGGCAGCAGCATCAGACCTTTGCACGCGGGTGGGTGTCCCGAAAAACCCCACGGAGTTCTCTGTCGGCCACAGTCGTGTACTGTTGAGTTGTAGAAAGACTAGAATGGCCTAGTAATTCTTGAATAATCCGTAAATTTCCCCCGTTTGATAGGAGGTGCGTTGCAAAGCTATGCCGAAGTCCGTGAGGAGTGAGGTCGTCTCCTATGTGCAGTTCCTGTCGCAGACTCCTGACTAGTTTTTGGACAACTCCAGGGTTAAGTCGTTTTCCTCTTTGCCCAAGAAATAAGGCCCCCTCAGGGTTAAATTCATAGGGACACAGATCCTTATATTTGGCAACCCGTTCTCTTATAACTGGAAGGATAGGGATCATCCGTTGACGACTTCCCTTACCGGTAATTATTAATGTCTCCGGATCACCATCAAAAGCGTTGGCGCTTAGATCCAGTGCTTCGCCTATTCTGAGCCCAGCTCCATATAGTAGGGTCAACAGCGCTTGGTCTCGTAGTCCTACCCATTGCGCTCGACCGCGCCTTTTTGAGGCTGCAGCATGGATGACCTGTTCTATTAATTCCAACTGGGTGGGGTGGGGCAGACGCTTATCCATTTGGGGCCTTCTAATGGCTGATATGGCAGCATTCTGGCCATATTTTTCTTTGTCAAGAAAGTGAAAAAGGCTCCGAATGGAAGCCAACGCCCGTGATCGTGAGCGTGGGCTGAGCCCCTCGTTGTGGAGTTGCGTTAACCAAGCTCTAAAATCGCGGATGTGGAGGGATACTAGCTGATCCAGGCATATTGCCGATCCTTTGTGGGAAGCTAGAAAGATTAGAAATCGTTGAG
Source organism: uncultured Alphaproteobacteria bacterium (assembly GCA_902562525.1). Lineage (GTDB taxonomy): Bacteria > Pseudomonadota > Alphaproteobacteria > UBA7887 > UBA7887. The sequence continues at coordinate 9,137 of CACETT010000008.1, read as the reverse complement.
CATCACGATGATAGGAAGAAAGGGTATTTTTCGCCAATCGGCGCTCCGTCCTAAGCCAGGTTTGCCATTCAGTAAGTGCAAGCCGGAGGTCCGTGTTCATCATATTGAGGGGAAATGCAGCCTCTCGTCTTGGCCACGCCATGAGTTGTTTCCGAGAAAATCCGCTGCCATTACGAACTGCCTTCTGCGGTCTTGGCATTCATGCCTTCGAGACGGGCTATAAGGGCTTCTACCCCCTCGCGCGCAATCAGCGAGGTAAACTCTGACCGTTTTGTAGTAACCATGCTTACTCCTTCGGTCGCTATGTCAATTATCTTAAGCCCCCTGCTGGTCTGGCGAACTCGCCAATCCAAACGCAGGGGCAGGGCCCCCTCCCGAGATATGTGGGTAAATACTACAGTGTCTTTTTCGGTGAGCGGAGTAGATTTTTCTATTTCCAATATCTGGCCATCGTACATGCCTAGTCCCTCTGAATACACGCTGATGAGATGCGTTAGAAGCGCATTGGAGAATCTTGTTTTCTGGCCAGTTGTTGCTGTACGCCAATGTCTGCCCAGTACTAATCTCACTATAGTGGGCATATCAAAATCATGCCGAACCAAGTTCCTGAATCCAGCTTCCCGCTCGGAGCGGTTTTCTGTTGGTAGTTTCAGTATTTTAATTGCTTTATCGATAAGCGTGTTTACAAATTTAGCTTGTTCGGTTTCTGGAGAAGCAATGGCCTCCATGCTTCCAGATGCTAGCAAGCAAGGAAACCCGATAAAGCTAAGCAAACAGAAGCGGCGGCGCAACATCAATTCAATTCACAGATGATAGTTCGCTGTCGTCCGGCAAGTCCGGCGAATTTCCGTAAAATGGATCAGGTTCAGGGGCGTTGCCATTATGGATCAGGTCATCTCTCCGTTGCCGATACAAGCTTCGAACTGCCGCGTAAAAGTCCACTGAGTTACGCTCGATATCATCAAGGGTTTCAATGTGTCGGGACCGCCTTTCAATAATTTCAACCGCTGTCAGGGTCCAGTTGACCCACTCAAGATCAGAATTTTCCAGGGCAATGGTCGTTGGGTCTACGAAAAACTCTATTCCTTTTCCTATGCCGTCCCTGATTGAGGATGGCCCGATCAGGGGCAGTACTAGGTAGGGCGTGTTCTCTACGCCCCACACAGCCAGGGTTTGGCCAAAGTCTTCCTGGACTGGGCGCAGTCCAATCGTTTCTGCTACATCAATCAAGCCCGCCAGGCCGACAGTGGTGTTTATGAGTAATCGGCCTAAGGCTGTGCTTGCTCTGCTGAAATCCCCTTGCAGGAGAGAGTTCGCAGCATTAAGCGGCTCCCCTAGATTATCGAGAGCATTCTTTACTCCGGACCGAAGAAAGTTTGGCAAAATCCACCGATAGCCTTGAGCAACAGGTTTCAGGATAATTCCATCGAGAAACATGTTGACCTCGAATACGCCACGGTTCATTGGTTCTAGTGGATCATTAATTGCCTTCCACTCACTATAGGCCTCCGGATCCTTGGGTGGAGTGGCGCACCCGCTCAGTCCCGCCACAAGAATACCTAATAGTAATGGACGGGCTACCAACTTGAACATACTTGAACGGCTCAACAACATAATCCCCAACAATGCTCCACTGCCTGACACGTCATACTCCCCCATCCTACAAAACGCTTTGGCCCAGCGACAAGAGCAAATTTAGCCACTGTGATAGGCCATACCCAGAATCTTCCAGTGCTAACTGAGCATTGTTTAGCTACTGCAGGTCGTCAGCTACAAAGCTTCAAAGTTCGGTACCACAATCGGACAAAAAACACTAGCTTGACCTAGCAAAATACTATGAGTCCCACTTGATTTGTTGCAAAAATACCTCAGTCCCCAATGCTTATGAGTTTTCTCCCTGTCAAGGCAGCCCTTGAATGTGCGCTCTTTTAAGCTTGTTTGCTCTTAGACTGGTTTAGTCTAGGCGGTTTAGGGACGAATATAGGCACAAATTGGCACAATAGACTCTGTTAAAAATTAATAGATCAATGTATATTGATCTATTGGACCGATAAACCACACTTAATGGTTGGGGGGCATCTTGGAATCCTTGTTGCAGAAATTTCGTGCCGTGTCGGAGCCAACCCGGATGAGGTTGCTGGCTCTGTGCGCAGAGGAAGAACTTACTGTTAAGGATTTAACAGAAATTCTTGGGCAGCCGCAGTCCGGTGTGTCCCACCATCTTCGGCAATTGTGCGATTGCCATCTTTTAGAGCGGAGGCAAGAGGGCACATGGGCCTTTTATAAGATCAGTTCAGATGACCCTAGTCAGGGGATAGCGAAGAATATTCTTAACCTTCTTCCAATAGGTGATCAGCAACTGGCTTCGGATAGGGAACGCCTCAGGATTCTGAGGCGTGACCGTGCATCTGAGGCCGAGCTCCTTTTCTCGGAGCTTGCTCCTCGGTGGGATGAAGTTAGGAGGTTCCACGTTGACGAGGTGAACGTGGAGTCTGTTTTGAAACAGTGCCTTTCAGGCAGGGACGTTGCGGACTTGTTAGACATAGGTACTGGGACAGGACGAATTCTAGAACTTATGGCGGATGATATAAAAAGAGGCGTGGGGATCGATACTTCTCGTGGAATGTTAGGCCTTGCCAGAACCAAGTTACGGCATGCGCGAGCCAACAACTGCCATGCTCGCTTCGGCGACATGTATAAAGTGCCGTTTACTAGGGCTTCCTTTGATGCGGTTGTTGTCCATATGGTTCTTCATTACGCTGAGGAGCCGGCAAGAGTATTGAGGGAGGCAGCCCGTGTTCTGCGCCCTGGAGGGCAATTGGTTGTCGTTGATTTTGCTTCTCATCAGCTGGAGTTTCTTCGAAAAGATTATGCTCATCGGCGACTTGGCTTTGAGGAAAGGGAGATGGCGACTTGGTTTGAAGCAGCGGAGTTGGAGTTCGAAAATTTTGCCACACTAAAGGGCGGGGAACTCACGGTTGTTGTATGGGTTGGGCGGCTGGGCACTATGCCTTTATCAACAAAATATGCTCGCAGTTTTTGGTAGGATTGGAAATGCCTAGAGACCAGGGACTCACTCCTGTTGCACGTATAGGTGTATCACTTGAATTCTTCCCCCCGAAGACTGCTGCGATGTTAGCTTCATTGTGGAAAACTCTCCAAGCCTTGCTCCCGCTTGATCCCGTCTTTGTATCTGTGACGTATGGCGCGGGAGGTACGACCCGTGATCGCACGCACCAGGTAGTAAAGGATATCAAACGTATAACTAATGTCAGGCCAGCAGCTCATCTGACCTGCGTGGGATCTTCTCGTGCGGAAATTAGGGATATCGCCCAAAATTATTTTCATGACGGAGTAACCCATATTGTCGCCCTGCGAGGAGATCCCCCAGAAAGAACCACCAAGTTCAAGCCATATCCTGGAGGTTATGGGGGTTCAGTTGAGTTGATTGAAGGTTTGAGGGAAGTAGCTGAATTTGAGATTACGGCTGCGGCGTACCCTGAGGGTCATCCAGAATCCCAGGGGGTGCAGTCAGACATGGAACATCTTAAGAGGAAATGTGACGCAGGTGCGGTTCGTCTGATCACCCAATTTTTTTATAATAATGATCAGTTTTTTAGATTCTACGAACGTGTTCGAGCTTGCGGTATTACGGTGCCCATTGTACCTGGGATTCTGCCTATCACAAATTTTGAACAAATTGCTCGGTTTAGTGCGAGCTGTGGTTCCGTGATCCCTAAGGCCATCTCTGAACAATTTGAGGGTGTGCCGAGTGGGTCTAGTGAAGCCAGTAAAGTGGCTTTGGATATCGCTTGTGAGCAGTGTTCAGGTTTGATCTCCCAGGGGGTGGAAGAACTGCATTTTTATACCTTGAATCGGTCGGATCTAATTTTAGGAATATGGGATTCTCTCGGTCTTAAGTTCACTTCTTCTCCCTCATTGGTAGGCGTAGGCTCATGAAAAGAAATATTCTGGGGTCAGCAGAGAGCCGAATTCTATTAATGGATGGAGCCATGGGCACCATGATCCAGAGGCAGCAGCTGGGTGATGTCGATTATCGTGGAAAAAGGTTTGCCAATTCCTCAGCTGATTTATTCGGAGCAAACGATTTGCTCAATTTGACCCAACCGGATTTGATCAAAGAAATTCACCTCGCCTATCTTGAAGCGGGAGCTGACATCCTAACTACCAACACTTTTAACTCCAACCGTATTTCTATGTCCGATTATAAGCTCGAGCGTATCGTTAAGGAGCTGAATTTTGAAGGTGCGTGTCTTGCTAGACAGGCAGTGAACTCTGTTGCTTCAGAGTCCCGGCCAAGGTTTGTAGCTGGCACGGTAGGGCCGACGAATAGAACGGCCTCGATTTCACCGGATGTATCGGATCCGGCTCATCGGGCTACAAATTTCGATGAGCTGCGGATTGGTTACCGTGAGGCGACAGAAGGACTTTTAGAGGGCGGAGTGGATCTGCTTTTATTGGAGACAGTTTTTGATACGCTGAATGCAAAGGCAGCGTTGTTCGCATTTGCGGAATTGTTTGAGGAAAGGAAATCATCTCTTCCAATAATGATTTCGGGGACTATTACTGATCGGTCTGGGCGGACTTTAACTGGCCAAACGGTGGAAGCGTTTTGGTGTTCGGTGCGTCATTGTGGGCCTTTAAGTGTGGGATTAAACTGCTCCTTGGGGGCAAAACAGTTGAGGCCATATGTAGGTGAATTATCATCTGTAGCAGATTGTTTGGTCAGTGCTCATCCAAACGCTGGTTTTCCTAATGAGTTTGGTGAATATGAAGAAACGCCTGAACAAACAGCGGAGTTCTTACATGAATGGGCGCAAGAGGGTTTGGTTAATATTTTAGGGGGTTGTTGCGGCACCACCCCCGCCCATGTGGCAGCAATTGCTACCTCGGTGGAAGGAATATCCCCACGGGCTTTGCCCGAGCGGGGCTCCGTGCTCGCCATTTCCGGGCTAGAAGCCGTCAGTATTCAGCCATGATCCCGGGCTTTGTTAATATAGGCGAGCGAACGAATGTGACGGGCTCAGCTAAATTCCGTAAACTCATAACTGATGAAGATTATGAAGGAGCATTGCAGGTCGCTCGCCAGCAGGTTTTGAATGGAGCACAGATACTTGACATAAATATGGATGAAGGCTTGCTGGATAGTGAGTTAGAAATGCGGCGATTTTTACGTTTAATTGCCTCCGAGCCGGAGATTAGTCGGGTGCCCCTAATGATTGATTCTTCGAAGTGGCAGGTTATAGAGACGGGCCTGCAAAATGTTCAGGGTAAGAGCATAGCAAACTCAATCAGCCTCAAGGAGGGTGAGGCACTTTTTCTGGAACAGGCTGAATTAATCCGAAAGTACGGTGCGGCAGTCGTTGTGATGGCTTTTGATGAGGCGGGTCAGGCAGATAGCGAAGACAGGAAGTTTTCAATATGTGCTCGTAGTTATGAATTGTTGACGAAACGTGTGGGCTTTTTCCCATCTGATATAATTTTTGATCCTAACATATTTGCCGTTGCTACTGGAATCGAGGAACATAACGAATATGCGCTTTCTTTTATCAACGCTGTTAGGAGAATAAAAAAGGCGTTCCCGCTCGTTCATATCTCAGGGGGGGTATCAAATATTTCGTTTTCCTTCAGAGGTAATGAGATTGTCCGAGCTGCCATGCATGCGGTGTTTTTATATCACGCGATTAAGGCGGGAATGACCATGGGTATCGTTAATGCAGGCCGCCTTCCGGTCTACAACGAAATCGCAACGGAGCTACGAGATCGAATCGAAGACGTTTTTTTTAATCGGGGTGCCGATGCGACGGAACGTCTGTTGGCCATTGCTAATGAGCATAGTGGCAAAAGTATTCAAGGCCGAGTGGAAGATCTGTCATGGCGTGAGGGGGAGGTCGGGGCACGTCTCAAGCACTCCCTGGTTCAAGGTATCAGTGAATATATTATCGAAGACACGGAAGAGGCTCGCCAAAATTCGGTTAGACCATTGGATGTTATCGAAGGGCACTTGATGGAGGGAATGCGGGAGGTTGGCGAATTATTTGGAGCTGGCAAGATGTTTCTTCCACAAGTGGTTAAGAGTGCACGGGTAATGAAGCAATCCGTTGCTCATTTGACCCCGTATATGGAAGAAGAGAGGGCTAAGGGAAAGGTTGTCGCTCGCAACGGGGGCAAGATATTATTAGCCACCGTGAAGGGAGACGTCCACGATATCGGAAAGAATATTGTTCGTATAGTTCTCCAATGTAATAACTATGAAGTTCTTGATTTAGGGGTGATGGTTCCCTGGATGGATATTTTGAGAATTGCTCAAGAGGAGAAAGTTGATCTAATTGGGCTATCGGGACTTATAACTCCAAGCTTGGATGAGATGCGAACAGTTGGCCGGGAGCTCGATCGTGCTTCCATTGACATGCCTTTGTTGATTGGCGGAGCAACCACTAGTTCGGTGCACACGGCTCTTAAAATTGCCCCGACTTATAATGGTCCAACTATCCACGTGACTGATGCCTCTAAAGCAGTTGGAGTAGTAAGCAAGTTGATTTCCGATCAGGAACGCCAGGGGTTTATTGATGAAGTTGGTCGCCAACAAGATATTATCCGTAAAAAGCATAAGAGTTCTAGCAGGCGGGCAACTAAGTGTTCACTTGCTGAGGCGCGAAGGAATAAACTGTCCGTTGATTGGGATTCCTATGTTCCACCCGAGCCCTCTTCTGCCGAGCCGGAATATTTCCAGCAGTATGATCTAGTAGCGCTTAGCGAGTACATTGACTGGACCCCTTTTTTCCAGGCATGGGAATTGGCAGGACGGTTTCCTGCGATCCTTGAGGATGAAGTGGTAGGGGAGGCAGCCCGTAATCTATATCAAGATGCCTTGGTGATGTTAGAAAGAATCGCCGAAGGTAATTGGCTTATGGCCAAAGCAGCTATTGGGTTTTGGCCTGCTAATTCGGTTGAGGATGATATAGCCTTATTTTCAGATAATGATAGGGAGCGTGAGATAGCGCGCTTCCATACATTGCGTCAGCAGATGAAGAGGGAAGGATTGCGGGCCAACCATGCCCTTTCCGATTTTGTTGCTCCTTTGGATAGTGGTGTCCCAGATTACATTGGAGGTTTCGTTGTCACGGCAGGCCACAATTGTGAGCGTGTAGTTGCTGAATTTGAATCTGAAAATGACGAATACAGCGCGATTCTGGTTAAAGCCCTTGCCGATAGGTTGGCTGAAGCTTTCGCGGAACATATGCACGAGAGGGTTCGGAGAGAGTTTTGGGGTTATGCGCCGGAGGAGAAGTTTGATAATAAATCGTTGATAGATGAGCTGTATCAGGGGATAAGGCCCGCGCCTGGTTATCCGGCCTGTCCTGATCACACAGAAAAACGGACTCTTTTCTCGATTTTGGATGCCCAAAATAAAGTTGGCACAAGACTTACTGAAAACGATGCTATAATGCCTGCAGCATCCGTATGCGGCATTTACTTTAGCCATCCTGAGAGTAGATACTTTGGAGTTGGAAAAATTGAGAAAGACCAAGTTCAGAGTTATGCCTTACGAAAGGGGCTTGACTTAGCGGAGACGGAGAAGATCTTACGGCCGATTTTAAATTATGATGATGGCACATGAGGAACCTGAGAAGGCTCAGCGGAACGGATATTGGCAAATAATTTTATTTCAAAGAGATCACCACGGGTTGCATTCGTCGCCCAGAAAGAATCTAGATTGTAGGGGCCGGGCTTTCTCCGGAATAGTCATAAAACCCCCGGCCAGTTTTGCGGCCGAGCCAGCCAGCTTCTACATACTTTATCAACAACGGACACGGTCGATATTTACTATCGGAAAACCCACGGTACAGGACTTGCATCACAGCTAGGCATGTATCAAGCCCTATGAAATCAGCTAATTGAAGAGGCCCCATGGGGTGGTTCGCGCCTAGCTTCATTGCAGAGTCAATTGCGGCTATATCTCCGATTCCCTCATGTAAGGTATATATTGCTTCATTAATCATCGGAAGCAGGATTCGGTTTACCAGAAATGCCGGGGAGTCCTGGACACTAATCGGGGTTTTCCCCAGTCCTTTTGCAAGGCCAGCAATTGCTTCGAAAGTCTCAGGTGCGGTGGCTATGCCTCGTATTAATTCAACGAGTTGCATTGCCGGCACTGGATTGAAAAAATGCATTCCAATAAATTTTTCAGGTCGATCTGTCGACGCAGCTAGGCGGGTGATGGAAATAGAAGAGGTGTTGCTAGCAATGATGCAATCTTTGTTTAGGGTTGGAATCAGATTTTTAAAAATCTCCCTTTTTATTTCTTCTTGTTCGCTGACTGCTTCAATAACTAGATCGGCTTCTGACAGGGAACTAGTGTCCGAAACACACGTAATATGTCGGATCGCAGCTTCTTTTTCCTCTGCAGACAATTTGCCTCTGGAAATTTGTCGGTCAATGCCATTATTGACGGATTGGAGAGCTCTTTGTAGTTCAATCTCCCCCACGTCCGTGATGATTACCTCAAGTCCAGATAGGGCACAAACCTGGGCTATGCCCGCGCCCATTTGGCCCGCACCTATAATTCCAATTTTTTTAATCATACAAAATCTCTCTACGCTATAAAGGAGCCAATCAAATTTCTAATGCTGATGTTAGTGCAGGCACCACCTCAAAGAGGTCACCCACAATGCCGTAGTCTGCTATCTGGAAAATCGGGGCTTCTTCATCCTTGTTGATAGCTACAATGACTTTACTGTCTTTCATGCCTGCCAGGTGCTGAATGGCTCCTGATATGCCTACGGCAATATAAAGCTCTGGCGCAACAATTTTCCCGGTCTGCCCGACTTGGTAATCATTGGGAACAAAGCCTGCATCAACCGCAGCACGAGAAGCTCCGACCGCCGCACCAAGCTTATCGGCCAGGGCCTCAAGCAGCACAAAATTTTCTCCATTTTGCATTCCTCGTCCACCAGATACGATAATTTTTGCGGAGGTCAGCTCTGGTCTTTCCGACTTGGAAATTTCAGTTCTTAGGAACAAAGAGAGATCGTTTGTGTGTGTTGAGACTACTTCCGTTATTGAAGCGCTCCCCGTAAGCTCCACAGCTTTAAACGCTGTAGTGCGGACAGTGA
>CACETT010000007.1 GCA_902562525.1 uncultured Alphaproteobacteria bacterium | reverse complement strand
AATTAATTTGGTTGAAATAGTAATGAATGAAAAAATTGAAACAACTGACCAAGCAGTTCGTTATTTCCACAACCTCTTACTTCGAGTTCCGCTTTCTCTAGAACATCAGACTTGGCTAACTGCATTTCTTAATCGTGAACTAGGGACCAAAGATATAAAGACATCAATTACCTATCTAGAAGAGCCTCTTCGGATGCTCGTTCATTTAATTATGAGCACCCCTGAATACCAACTTTCTTAGAATGTACTAGGATCTAAAAAATGGATGTTTTTGTAAATGAGCTAGCACCGTGAATCCGTGGCTCCGGCTCCACTCTCCTCGCTTTAACCGAAGGGATATTTTGCGAGGAAGTCTTGCCGGGATAGGCGCTAGCGCGACCTTTCCCTTAACATTTTCTGAGCCCGTTAGTGGAACACCGGTTGAGGGTAAATCATCAGTCGACAGCGGCCACCGTAAAAGAATTTTGGTGGTGGTAGAGTTAGATGGGGGCAATGATGGCCTCAATACTGTGATACCCTATGGAGATGATGCCTACTACCAACAACGGCCCCAACTCGCTATCCCAGCTAACCAGGTTCTTAAAATCGATGATCACTTTGGCTTTCATCCTTCCTTAACTGGTTTTGAACGTCTCTATAAAGATGGTCGATTTGCTTTGATTCATGGCTGTGGATATGAAAATCCCATTTTATCTCATTTTGCAGCTATGGGTTTCTGGCACACAGGCGTCCCCGTAGCAGGAGAAAAGCTGGGCTGGATTGGGCGTACCGCCGATTCACTTAGTCCTAAAGCCGTGGAAAATTTTATTGTGAATGTGGCGAGCCAGCAATCTCTTGCCGCACGATCAGGAGTTCATACACCCCTTGTCTTTGATGACCCATCACGCTTTTTGAGAAAAGGCCGGTATGAACAAATGCCATTGCTAAGCTCTTTAACAGGATCAGATAACTCGTCTAACTCAAACTTGAGTTTTATTAGTGATGTTGCCACAAGCGCCATGAAAAGCGCGGATTTCGTCAGAAACGCGTGGGAGGCTTATTCAACACCAGTAAACTACGGATTGGAAGTACCTATCGCCAGAGACTTACGCAAAGTTGCCTCACTGATTGAGGCAGGAATGCCTACCCAATTTTATTATGTTCAATATCGAAATAATGAATTTGATACACATGTGCACCAACTTGACTTGCACGCCCGCCTACTTGCGTATGCGTCAGACCCCATACATGGATTCATAGAGGATATGGATCGGATTGGGCTGGGAGATGATATCAGCATGATGGTCTTTACTGAGTTCGGCCGCCGGGTCCCAGAGAACGCTAGCGGGGGCACCGACCATGGCACTGCAACACCAGTCTACGTGATAGGGAACAAGGTAAAAGGAGGTCAATATGGAACCCCCCCTAGCCTAACTGAATTAGACAATGGAAATCTTATCCATACTACGGACTATCGACGGGTCTATGCTAGCCTTATCAATGAGTGGTTAGGTGTTCAAGCTAAGGATGTTCTTCACCGGGAGTTTGCAGGGCTAAATATATTTGGATAAAAAAAGCTGGAGATACTAGATCTCCTTTTAAGAAAACTAATATTCAAATTGATAGAAACAGGGAGTAGACCACATCGATGGCCCGTCGTTTAATTTGACTGCAATAACATCACCTCAACACCGTCAACGACGCAATTTCTCGAAGCACTGGTGATGGGCGGCATGCCCCCACTAAGACGACCAAAAAAAGTACGCAATTAGACTAAAATGACCAATTTTCACCTTTTATGATACGCCAAATTATACTAGTTTCTTGGACCACCTTTTCAAGGTGTTGTTTGTTGCCCAATTATTTGGGTGTTAAAAAAAAGCTCGGGAGGAGCTAAAAAAAATGAAAACTATTTTAGGTATTATCTCTGCTGGAATTGCTGTTGTACTATTTGCAAATGCCTCATGGGCAGACGGTCATTTGGCAAAATCGGGAACCATAAGCTATCACACAGGTTGGGCGTGTCCTAACAACCACGTGGCGACACCTGCCGATGGAGCTATGATCGGAACAGGAACTTGTAGGGGCATTACGTACAATGATAATGGTAGCGGCCCACTACACATGGGAGGCGCCCAATGTCATTACAGCTTTTTCGTGAACAATGGAGATACTCGTAATAAGGGGTATTGTTTCTGGTCAGATCAAGATGGTGACCGTATTTACACAGATTTCCATGGTGACCCCTCAGCAAATAACGGTGGCGGAGAAGGCGTCAACGTGATAGCAGGCGGCACTGGAAAATATCAAGGCATCACCGGGAGCGGGCCATGGAAGTGCTCGTGGGCCGGCACTGATGGGGAATTACACTGCAACCAAAGCTTTAATTACGAATTGCCGTAAATCCCGATACTAAAATAACAGGCCCCCAACTATTGATGGGGGCCTGTTATTATTAGATTGATCTTGAATTAAAAGAATGCGCAGTGCTTTTAATTAATAATAGTGCCAACAGTAGAGTCATTTCGCGCCCTCTACCTCACTATGCTTTTCAATTACTCGATATCGGCTAAGTGTCTTGAGAGCTCTAATATAGCTCGCGCCTGTTTCAAATGAGGCATGTCCAACATTTTTCCATCCATTCCTAATGTGCCCACTCCAGGATTCGCTTCGAAAAGCTCTATGACCCGGACTGCATGGGAAATCTCGTCTTTGCTCGGAGTAAACGCCTTATTAATAATTGGTGGTTGGGAGGGGTGAATTGCGATTTTTCCAATAAAACCCGCCTTACGGTCACGCAAACAATCGTCCTCTAAAGCTTTATCATCCCGAAAGTTAGTCACCAAAGCCCCAATGGGCTGCACACCAATCGCACGACAAGTCGCTAAACAGAGCCCCCTAACCTGTTTATATACGTCGTCATACTCCCCATCTGGACTACGGTTATCACTAGCCCCCAGGGCAGCAGCTAAATCTTCTGCCCCCCAAGTCATTCCAATCAGGCGGTCGCTTACTCCATCCAAATAGGTATGGAAGGTCAGAACAGAGGCAGCAGTTTCAGTCGAAACAGGAAAAATCTTAGTCGACATCTGTTCAATGTCTTCCCTTGCCTCTAACGCCGATAAATAGTTGCAAAGGGTATTAACATCCTTCACAGAATAAACCTTTGGCAGGCAAATACCATCTGGAAGCCCTGGCATTACTGCAGCCAAATCTGCCAGAGCCAGTTCTGTATCTAATGGGTTACATCGGACATATAGCTTCTTCCGAGACCGGTCCATGTTGGCTTTTAAAAAATCACAAACCATGGAACGTGCCATTTCCTGACGGTCATCCGAAACGGAGTCTTCCAAGTCTAAAATAAGTGCATCAGCTTCATTCTCTCGCGCCCTTTTTAGTTTTTTCTCACTATCTCCAGGCACGAATAACCAAGATCTAATAATCATAATATTACTTCATCGTACATACGTTTGTTCAAAAACCAGCCAATTCTTATTCCGAGTTCTTTCTTCTCCACTCTTCTATTGTTTCCTGGGTGGGTGGATAATACTTCCCAGGTATAGCTTTTTCTTCTTTTATCTTTTCTTTTACCAAATTTTCTGCTCCCTCATGCTCAACAGCCCAGTCTAAAACCTTTTCCGCCAACCATGAGGGAACAACGAGAACCCCGTCATTATCCCCAACCATTATGTCACCCGGACGCACTAAGGCTCCTCCACACTGAATTTGCACATTTTCTTCCGCCGGGAGACTGCTTGGGTTGCCGTGAAAACTGCGTGCCTTGGCATATATAGTTAGTCCATAATTCTCGTCCAGAAGGACATCTAGATCTCGGATAGCGCCATCTATCACCGCGCCATCCGCATTATTCATCGCGAGTTGCAATAATTTTACATCCCCAGCCACGACGTCCTGAACCCGTCCACCTATGTCTGCAACCAGCACATCTCCGGGACCGCAGCGTCCCATGGCACGATACTCTGGCGAATTAACATCTCCCGTATTCTCGCTCGCAATATCCGGCCGAAACGGCATAAATTTCAAAGTACGTGCCCTCGCTGCAAACCGCTCCTTACCAGGTACAAAAGGCGTCAGATTTTGAATGCCCTCACACACACAAAACGAGGATCCAAAATTTCTAAGTCCATTGTACACCGTTGCCGTGGGAATCTCCTTGAATCCATCAAGAACTTCCTGTGCAATCTCCACAGGACTCATGTCAATATTTGAAATCTTCGACATACCTAGCTCCTTCGAAATACTGATTTAATGGGTTACCCCGTACAACTTGTATATGGCTGGCATATATCCGCCACTTTATGTTAATTATATATACCTCTTATCTAGAACAAGTTTATCTCTCGTAAGATAAAAACCATAGAGAAATCTACAATGGATAAAAATCCAACGACTAAATCTATGACCAGTGGCGAAGCCGTCGTTGACGGTTTGATCCGTAATGAAATAGACACATTATTTTGTCTACCAGGCGTTCAAAATGATTTATTCTTTGACGCACTGCATGCACGTACAGACGAACTACGTCCTATTCACACCCGACATGAGCAAGCTTCGGCCTACATGGCCCTGGGCGCATCATTAGCAACCGGAAAACCATCCGCTTTTTGCGTGGTGCCGGGCCCTGGTTTCCTTAACGCTTCGGCAGCGCTAGCAACAGCGTACAGCACGAACTCAAAAGTTTTAGCGTTGCTAGGCCAAATCAACTTAGCTTCAATTGACCGGGGTTACGGGCTCTTGCACGAAGTGCGTGACCAAATAGGTATTTTGCGCACCATGACAAAATGGGCGGAGCGCATTGAAAGCCCAAGCGATGCAGCACGTCTCACTCAAGAAGCCTTCCGCCAGTTAGGTGCAGGCCGTCCACGACCTGTCGGGCTTGAATGTCCAATAGACGTCTGGGGTCGCAGAGCTCCCGTTGTAATCCCAAACCATCCGGCTGATATCCAGACCCCGCCTGTCGATATCGATAAAGTAGAAGACGCAGCAAAACTCTTAGGGGCTGCGAAGAACCCGATGATAATAGTTGGTGGCGGGGCACAAGACGCAAGCGCTGAGGTCCAGCATGTTGCGGAAATGTTGGAAGCACCAGTCTGTGCATATTTTATGGGCCGTGGAGTGCTGGATTCGCGCCACCACCTCTCCATCACTATGCCAACGGGTGAGGACCTTTGGAAGAACGCGGACGTGGTGCTTGGTGTTGGAACCCGTATGCAGCCGCATCAACAACGTTGGGGGGTAGATAAAGAACTCAAAATCATCCGCATTGACCTATCACAAGAGGAAATGAGCCGCATTACCAGGCCTGAGATAGGAATAGTGGGCGACGCAGCATCGGTTCTTAACGCCCTTGCAGAGGCCCTACCTAAACACAATTCAATCCGCAATTCTCGCAGAGAAGAACTTGATGAAGCTCGTGCCAGAACAACCAAAAAGCTTGCCCCACTAGCTCCCCAGCTAGCGTACGTCGAAGCCATCCGAAACGGCCTACCTGAGAACGGCATCTTCATTGATGAGTTAACACAGGTCAGCTACATCAGCCGCTACGCCATGCCAGTTTATAGCCCAAGAAGTTTTATCGGCTCCGGTTATCAAGGGACTCTGGGTTGGGGATATGCTACGGGATTGGGCGTAAAAGTAGCCCGCCCAAACGTACCTGCACTTTCCATAAATGGTGATGGTGGCTTTATGTATAACGTGCAAGAGATGTCGACAGCTGTTCGTCATGGAATTAATTTAGTTGCCGTTGTTTTTAATGACGGCGCTTTTGGCAACGTCCAACGCATACAAAAATTACGTTACGGAAACCGGACCATTGCTAGTGATCTAACAAACCCAAACTTCACGAAACTTGCCGAGTCTTTTGGTGTGGTGGGGCTCCGCGCCACTTCTCCCCAAGCTTTGCAAGACCGTCTAGAGGAGGCCTTTAAAATGGAGGCTCCAGTACTTATCGAGGCTCCGATAGGCGAAATGCCCGATCCCTGGAGCTCTGTTCTTAAACTCTCAAAAGTGCGTGGTTAACCATCTCAAAACCTGCAGGGATTTATTTCGCACATAGAATAATACTGTGAACAATCATGAAAACAGCCTCTATTTTTGTTGACGTCCAAAACATTTATTACACTACGAAACAAAACTATGGTCAAAACTTTGATTATAATAAGTTCTGGGCGCGAGTTACTCAAGAAAGAGAGATAGTGACCGCTATAGCGTATGCCACCTCTCGCGGAGACAAAAAACAAACAGAATTCCAAAATATTCTTAGGGCTATTGGTTTCAAGGTAAAAGTAAAACCCTTCATCCAACGAGCTGACGGCTCTGCCAAAGGTGATTGGGATGTAGGCATAGCGATCGACGTAATGAAATATGCTCAAAAATGCGACGTTGTTATTCTGGCATCTGGGGACGGCGATTTTGATGTATTACTGAAAGAAATTAAAACTGCATACAACACGCAAAGTGAAGTTTTTGGTGTACCAGGCCTAACAGCCAATTCTCTAATCAATGCAGCCACAGCCTTTATTCCTATTGAAGAGAGCCTGCTTCTTAAGTGAAGCACGTCGCTTGTAGCCAACCTAGTTTTTCTTCCCCATATTCAAAAAGCAAGACCTCTACTGACTTGGCTTCTCCTTTTCAAACACCAACAGCTCACTATTTCCAATTGTCCAAAGACCAAAGGTAATTATTAGAATAAGAATTCGGAGTATCCAAATTAATAAATTTGGTTGATCCGGGTGGATGAAGTGAACGTTCCAGCCATCCTCGTTCATTTCTTTGACTTTGGCGTCAAGCTTACCCCTTGAACTTGCAAAAATTAACCCCAAAAGCCCCCCACTGTAACTCAATCGTTCCACTTTATTAAGTTTACTCATTGCACCCTCAGATACAGACATCATTTACACACTCGTTACCCAAAATTTATGTCACACATCCCGTCATAAATTGTAATGACATTACCCTCTATAGAAATATTTTTTCCTTCGACTCCCATTTCGCTACCCATCAGGTATACCTTTCCTCTATCTGTCTCACCCGCAAGGAAAGGTTCTTGCGTGTCTAGCTGTCCCAGCAATGAATTTTCAAGAGGCAATTCTAGACCATCCCCAAATATATCCATTAGCTTCATGAAATCTGTTTCTGTCTTCAGCCACTCACCATCTTTAGTAATTTGCGTCTCAGACATAAACATACAACTAACCGTCGCAGCTGTTGCACTACCCGCGTATATCATTCCCACTACAGTAATTCCTATTAACCTCACCAAGTTAGACATTTAAACACCTCCACAAAGATAATCGAAACGGAACTAAGGCATAATTTGAGTACTATTATTACCAAATCCAAAAATGACAACCTAGTAATACCGGAAATATTCAGGATCACATTAAGAAAAATTACCTCCATCATTTTAACGCATGAAATGCGTCTCTTATGGAGGATCAAAAATTTTTAATGGGAAAATAACGCGCTCTAACACGACAATCCGTCGAGCACCTCAACACAAATATAAGAAAAACATCTGGTGGAAAGATCGCGAAGAAGCAAAAAAGAAAACCGTAGCGAAAGTACCGTATCGCCACGGTTTCTTTACATAGACCTACTGTTTAATCCTATATAAGTCATAAACTACTTGGCCAGGCCCTGCCTCTGAAGGACCTTTCAAAAACTGTCCATCGCCAACAATTATATAGTCGTTAACCCAAGAATATTTTTCGCTGGTGGTCGACATTTTTTTTCTACTCACCCAATAACTAATTCCATTTCCAGGAGAGGCTCCTTCCCCCAAGAGTGCATCCCAGAAGGTAGGGGTTTGTACGATTACTCCAGCATAACTCATGAGTAAAACAGCGCCATCATCCATGGTTACATGGCAACGCAAGTCAAACTCTATATTCCCTTTCTCGCTAACATAGCCATCTTCGATACACCCCTGTACGGTGCCCTGGCCATCCCCCAAAGTTATGGTGCCGCCCATAAAGGTTCCCGTAATCCTCTGGTTGTCAACGATTCCAGTGCTATGCATTTCAAGATTCACCGATCCAACAGGTTCCAGCTGAAGCCCCGCAGCGGTTGCCGACGCTGCCAGAAACGCACTGGCCGCCATCGCTATCAAGGTAGTCCTAATCAAATTACACATGCTATTCTCCCTTCAGAAATTAATGAGGAAAGGAATATATATATTTTAGAAACCTATTACGATACTTAAAATGGTTTTTTTTACGTCTTTAGCATAAAAAATCACAACCTACTTTACTCTACCGATGCCACAAAAGTGGTATACCTATGGAGAGAGTAAGCCCACCGGAAAGGCATCAACACCAAAAATATTTACGACTTTACTTCAGTCACCTTTGGCAAACTTCATCAAATCCTTTAAGAGCACCAAAAACGGTTTTTGTGCCCTCGGCAAGGCTCCTGATTCCCATTCGTAAACCTCAATGTTCTCTGCCTGCAATGCATAACCTGTCTCGGCAACCTCTGTAGTCATCAATTCTGTACTCATCTTTCCAATTACCCAAACGGGGCTCCATAGATCGTCGCTTGGCCACGGGGTGGTAGTGCGCACAAACACTAATTGATTTGGCGGTGGAGGCGGCACGTGTATGCAAGCACCAAGATATGGAACGAGAACAAACTCCGTTACCCCTGTCGCCTCAAGTTCAAGAGGAATAATAAAGCCTGGGATCCGGATATATGCACCATCCAATTCCTCATTCAACTTAGTAGCGTTAGCATCGTAGACCGGATTGCGCCAATAATCGTTCTCGATATCGAGGTCCCCTTCTCCGATGATCTCCGCATAGGGCACACCCGGCGGTATAAGATCATCCCACGAAATCTCCAATGGAGGGGCGGCTTGAAGTGCCTGCGGAATAACAAGACAAAACAATAACAGAGCTAGCCATTTTCTTTGTGTAAGATCGTTCATGTCCTCACCATCATACCATCGGCCAAGGAAAGGCGATAGGCACGTAGGGCAGGAATTAGGCTAACAGCCGCCCCAGCTACAATAACGGCAAATAAAACAAGCATCTCCCGCCCAGCCGGAGCCTGAATAGGTAGAAACAAACCAAACGCACTATCAATCATCGGTTGGGCAATAAATAGGCCAACATACAAGAACCCCAATCCCAGTAACGAACCAGCTGCAGTTGTAAGAATTGCTTCCAAAACCAAAAGCCCGAAGATAGCGACAGGGCTGGCACCCATCGCACGAAAGATTGCCATTTCCCTGCGACGGGTATTTAAACTAGAAAAAACGGTAGCCATCATTCCAATCAATGCCGTAATAACAACCATTACGGAAACTGCCAGAAGAGCGCTCTCCGCAATGCCAACTATTCCCCACAACTCCTGCAATGCAACGCCTGGTAGGATTGCCAGCAATGGCTCCTCTGGATATTGATTAATAGCACGCTGAAGACTAAATGTTTGCAACCTGCTCTCCACACCAACAAGTGCGGCTGTTATAGCACCCGGAGTTAGGTCCATCTGGCGAATTACCTCAACCGGGGTCGTCTGCCCAGGGATTTTAGCTCCCCCTTTCCAATCGACATGGATTGCCTCAATTGCCTCCATGGCAACAATCACAGTTCGGTCCACAGGAGTACCGGTCTTCTCCAGAATACCGGAAACGCGGAAGGGCTGATCCTTGTGCTCGGTAAAAGAGGCAAGACCATGTGCTACAACAATTGGATCATCGACGGCGTAACCCAGAACTTTGGCGACATCGTGCCCTATGACTGCATCGAAGAGATCTTCCATAACCATACCATCTTGGAACGTTAAAGCTCTCCCCTGGCGGTATTTGTAATGTTCAAAGAAAGCCACATTGGTCCCCATGACCCGAAACTGGCGGTGACTATCGCCAAGGGAAATAGGCACTATCCATTCCACTTCAGGTCTAGCCCTCAAGTCTAGGTAACTTTCCCAAGTTACGTTGTTGGTCGCATTGCCAATACGAAATACAGAATAGAGAAGTAGTTGAACCGACCCCGAACGCGCGCCAACGATAAGATCGGTTCCCGAAATAGTATCTGAGAAACTGGCCTTTGCTCCGGTCTTTACCTTATCTACGCCAAGAAATAACGCAACGGACAACCCTATTGAGAGAACCGTCATACCTACTGTAACACCCCGTGCCATAAGAGAGCCAACAACAAGCCGAAAGATCATACTACCGCCCTCTCGACATTCACGATCTCCGACATGTGAAGAACCCTATCAAACCCTTCAGATAAGCGCGGATTATGGCTGACCATTAACAGTGTGGAATTGTAGACGCGAACCTGCTCAAAAAGCACGTCTAGGAAATTATCTTGGTTCGCTTCATCCAATGAAGACGTGGGTTCGTCAGCAATAAGGATGGGCGGCTGGCCAATCAGGGCACGGGCCACCGCCACACGCTGTTGTTGCCCTACGCTTAGATTTGCCGCCTTTGTAGTTTCAACATTATCCGGCAGCCCTAGGTCTTTGCAAAGCTCGACAACTTTCCGCGGGGCATCATTGCAATTCCTTCGACGTATCGGCGCAAATCTTAGTGGCAAGAGAATGTTGTCTAATACCGAACCAAATGGCAGTAGATTGAATTGCTGAAAGATCACACCTATCTGTTCTGCTCGAAATCTATCACGAGCCCAACCTGATAGCGTCTTTATTTCTGTACCACCAATCACTACCGTTCCACTATCTGCAAGAAGAGTGGCACAGATGAGAGACAATAGAGTTGACTTACCAGAGCCACTCTCTCCTAAGAGGAGGATCTTTTCTCCTTCCCGCACCGACAACTTATCCACAGAAATGGAAAAGGGCGGCCACCCCGGCCAACGAAACCGAACATCATTTAACTTAATAATGGAGGCGTCAGACAAAATTAGAACATTCCACGAAGGTCAAGCTCGGGTTTACCACGCTTTACTTCAAAGGCCTGCGCACCAGACGCTGTTAGGAGTTGCACCTCCAATTCAAGCGCATTCTCAAACGCATCAAAATACGCAAATGTAATCTCTGTAAGAGCACTCAAATTATTACAGACTAGCGTGTAGGTAGCGTGAAATTCACTATGCACAGGGCCTTCCGCATGATCGTCGTGATCCGCATGATCGTCGTGATCCGCATGATCGTCGTGATCCGCATGATCGTCGTGATCCGCATGATCGTCGTGATCCGCATGATCGTCGTGGACCCCCTCAGTTTCGAGATGAGCCTCAGCCTCCGTCACTCTACACTCAGCGGGGTCGGGAAGGAGAAATAACTCGAGTGGATGAGAAAGACTTTTCAGGGCTTTTTTTACAGTAAGTCGATCGTCAAAACTCTTGGCGACATATTCAAAACCTACTATATCAGCACCTGGAGCGTGGAGTTCGATAGCAACGGTGCTTCCATCTACTGCTATGTTAAGCTCTCCGACACCGTGTTCATGGCTGTCCAGCTGGCGCGTTTCCTCGGCAAAAGCCGCCGAGCTCGAGACAACAGCATTAAAAAATACTCCCAATAACAGTCCGTTCCGAAGCCCAAGCGTTACGGGGGAGGAAATCAATATATTTGACATTCTAGATAAAATCCTCAATAATGTTACATTATAACATAACATCGTTTTACCACATTAAGATGAGAAACGCATGCCAAAAAAAAAGACCTCGGAAAACGTTACTGTAGGCATCACTCCTGTTGCTCTTAAGGAGCATGAACATGCCCATTGCATTGATGACGCAATTAACACAGCAGAGGCATATTGTAAAAATGCAAAATTGCGTTTCACCCCAATTCGTCGGAAAGTCTTGGAAATCTTAGCACAAGAACACCGTGCCATTGGCGCGTACGCTATACTGGAGCGACTGCGGGAAAATGGCTTTGGCTCTCAACCCCCCTTGGCATACAGGGCACTTGAGTTCCTTACGAAACACGGCCTAGCCCATAAGGTTGAACGGCTCAACGCATTTATTTCCTGCACCCATCCGACGAAAGAACATAGCCCTGCTTTCCTAATTTGTCGCACATGCAGTTCGGTAGCTGAAACAACCCTGGATGCAGCCAAAACCTCCCTAGGTGGGATTGCCCGCGCTGCCAATTTCCGAATGGAGGGGTTGGTAATGGAGTCAGAGGGACTTTGTTCCTCATGTTCAAGAGCCGCAACGTAGGCGGTTAGGAACGACACACAGTTCATACATCAAAAAGTTCTGCTCTCAATTTGAGAAAACAGTGAGCGCGCTCACGTGACAACACTCCGCATTCTTGCGCGTTTTGGATGCCAACAAATAAAAGAAGGGACAAAAATGCTTACCAAATATTTGATAGCTGCTTTCGCAGCAGCTACTTTAACCTGGAATATGGGATTTTCGAAGGCAGATGATCATGCAACTAGCGAAGGAACATCGCCCGCAAGCCCCGTCAAAACCAGAGCAATTTATGATAACCAATTCAATCCTTCAGTTGGAATAGTTCTCAACGGTAAATTGACTGAATTCTCGGCCGCAACCTCAGAGTTTGCTGGATTTGGCGTTGAAGAAGAAGGGGAACGTAGCCGCGAAGGAATTCAGATCGATGAGTCAGAGATTAATTTTTCTGCCAGCGTAGATGACAAATTTTATGGCAGTATAACAGCTGCTATTGTCCGCGAGGATGGCTCAGACATAGTGGAGCTGGAAGAAGCATATGGACTAACCCTGCCTGGCTCTGGTCTACCTACTGGTCTTGCCGCCAAAATGGGGCGGGCATTTTGGACACTGGGATATCTGAACGAGCACCACGCCCATGCAGATGATTTTGCCGATCGCCCACTTCCCTATCGTGTGTTTCTCAACAAAGCATTCAATGATGATGGCATAGAATTCTCTTACATTTTGCCAACCGATATATACGCTGAGGTTGGTGGCGGGTCATTCCGTGGAGACGATTTCCCACTAGGCGGTGGTGATGGGGAACTATTTCGCCAGTGGTCTGCATTTGCTCGTATTGGCGGCGATATTGGCCTGAACCAAAGTTGGCGCATAGGAGGCTATATGCTTTCGGGAAACCCAACAGGGGGACGCACAAGCAACGAAGATGCGGTTACATTTATTGGGGATTCGGATCTCCTTGTTGCTGATTTCCGTTACACGTTGGCCCCAACCGGTAACCCCAATGCTCAGGAAGTGACCCTTCAAGGTGAATATTTTCACCGCGATGAGTCTGGAACCTATCAAGATACAGGCTCAGCTACAGGGGCTGTTAATTTTTCGGGCTCCTCTAAGGGTTGGTACGCTCAAGCCGTATATAAGTTTAACCAACAGTGGCGCATTGGCGCCCGCTACTCTGATATGAGCGCACCAAACGTTCCTGCTGGTTTGGCCGGCAGCACACTGGATGCGGGTGGGCACAACCCAAAGGCGTATGCTGCTATGATGGACTGGACTAACAGCGAATTTAGTCGAATTCGTTTGCAGTACAATCACGAAAAACTCACTAGAGGACTAAATGATAACCAATTTATCCTTCAGTACGTAATGAGCATTGGTGCGCACGGCGCCCACAAGTACTAAGCAAACCAATGTTAAAAATATTTTTTGTAGCTGTGGTGGGGTCATTCTTCATGACCTCACTCACTGCACAAGCCGAGATCAATGTCTTTGCTTGTGAACCAGAATGGGCTGCTCTAGCACAGGAACTTGGCGGTGATAAAGTACAAAGCTTTTCTGCCACTCATGCCAAGCAGAATCCGCATTTTATTCGTGCACGCCCAAGCCTTATTGCTAAGGCACGAAGGGCTGACTTAATAATCTGTTCGGGCGCTGGGTTGGAAGTTGGATGGCTTCCAATTTTAGTGCAAAAAGCCGGAGCAGCTGTGCAACCCGGTGCTGTTGGCCACTTGATGACGTCCGAGTATGTACCAATCATAGAGAAACCGACAGCAATTGATCGAAGTATGGGAGACCTGCACCCAGAAGGAAACCCTCACATCCACCTCAACCCACACAATATACTGTTAATAGCAGATGAGTTGGCAAAGCGCTTAGAAGCAATAAACCCCAACAACTCAAAAATTTTTAAAGAGCGTCTGCTTGACTTTAAAACTCGGTGGCAGAAAGCAATAACTCAATGGGAACAAGAATCATATTTTCTTAAAGGATCTGCAGTTGTAGTGCACCATAAGTCCTTTAGCTATTTGATCAAATGGTTAGGCCTCAACCAAGTTGGCTCATTGGAGCCCAAACCAGGAATTCCGCCCACTAGTTTACATTTGGAGAAGTTACTGCAACAACTTGACAGTGATCCTGCTGATATAATTATTCGAACCCCCTACGATCCCGCAGATGCAAGTGACTGGCTATCGAAAAAAAGCGGCACACCTCCCCTGGCCTTGCCTTACACTATTGGTGGAGACGGAGATACCATCGATTTGTTTAGCCTCTTCGACCGCTCCCTCGCTCTTCTAATCGGCGCGGTAGTTGATCAGTAGCGAGATGATAAGCATTGTGGGACCGGCTTTAGCTGTCGGTCTCATGGTTTCCTTGATACACGCGCCTTTAGGAATAGAAGTACTAAGGCGCGGCATCATATTCATTGACCTGGCCGTAGCCCAAATTGCTGGGCTTGGCCTTGTGGTCGCCGCAATATTCCTTACCGAACCATCTTTATTTGTGAGCCAGGCAATAGCTCTAAGTTGCGCTTTGTTGGCAGGTTTATTATTCAGTAAAGCTGAGATTCTCGCCCCTGCTCAGCAAGAGGCCCTTATCGGAGTTTCTTTTGTATTAGCAGCATCACTAGCCATTTTATTTTTAACTGATCATCCTAGTGGTGGCCAAGAAATTCAGCATCTCCTTTCAGGTCAGATGCTATTTGTCACCTGGAGAGAGATAGGATTACACGCCCCTGTGTATGCAATTATATTGCTTGTCTGGTTCCTAAAACCCACCGTCCGGAATGGCATTAAGTTTTACATTATTTTTGCTATAGCAATCACCTCTTCGGTACAAATGGTTGGGGTCTACGTCGTATTTGCCAGTCTTATACTCCCCGCTTTGGCTGCACTTAATACACGATATCCCCATGCAACCGCCTGGATATGCGGGCTCTTATCTGTAATTACTGGAAGTATCACGGCAATAGTTTTGGATGCGCCATCAGGCCCTGTAACTGTCGTGTCATATGCGGTGATTACCCTTTTAGCTATAATTATGCGAAATATGAAAACTACGACCAAAGCATCTTGATATTTGGCCACACAAAGGATGTCTACTCAGAAATTAATTCAAATTTTAACGAAACCAACCAGAAACAAAGTATAAAAAAATGATATCACTGGCACGTCACATTTCTTTACTAGATAAATTAGCTGTATCAACATCTACCTTCTGTGCAATTCATTGCCTTTGCCTCCCAATTTTTCTGGGATTTTTTCCTGCATTGGGCACAACATTGTTTGGGGAGGAACTATTTCACGTGTTGTTATTGTGGTTAGTCATACCGCTAAGTTTAGTGGCTCTTTCTTTAGGTTGCCGACGACATAGGGATGTTATGGTTGCGGTAATAGGGCTTGCTGGCCTAACTTCTCTAATCCTTGCTGCAACTTTTGGTCACTCCGCTCTTGGGGAAAGAGGCGAACAAGTTCTAACACTTATAGGTGCAGCTATGATCGCCCTTGGGCACTTGCGGAACTATAAACTTTGCCGAAGCAGCGCGTGCAATAACTAACTACAACTCTATCTAAATGATCAGTAATAGGTGGTCAGCTTTCCATCTCTAATTCAAAGTAAATTACGCTAATCCAAAGCCTCCACAATCCCTACGGAATATGCGCAACGCTACGAATAACCTGCAAGCTACTCCATAAAAGGTTTACAAAGCTCTGTATGCCCCAGTATGGCCATGGTAATAAACATAAGCCATATAAATATTACTGGGGAAAAGGGTAGAGGAGATTATTGATGGAACGCAGGACTTTTGTCTCGGGCGCCTTAGCAGGTGGGGTTATCGCTGGAATCGCTGGCCTTATTGCCGGAAAAAGAAATCAGGAAACCCAAACCAGGGAATCCGCCCAAAGAAATGGAACACCCCCTGTGGTTGTTCAAGATAGATTTGAGTGGAAAATGGTTACTAGTTGGCCAAAAAATTTTCCTGGTGGGGGGACGACTGCCCAATATATAGCTGATCTAATTGAGTCCATGTCTGGAGGCAGACTAAAAATAAAATTATATGGCGCTGGCGAATTAGTTCCCGCTTTTGAAGTTTTTGACGCAGTGAGGGAAGGCACTGCCGAATGTGGCCACTCCGCCTCCTATTACTGGGTAGCAAAGCATAAAAGCTTCCCATTTTTTTGCTCGGTTCCGGGAGGCCTTACGGTTGCCGAACATAATGCCTGGTTACAATATGGTGGCGGACAAGAACTATGGGATGAAGCATATGGAGAATTTGGCCTAAAAGCCTTTGCAGCAGGAAATACAGGCGTGCAGATGGGAGGCTGGTTCCGGAAACCAATACATTCACTCCAAGACTTCAAGGGTATAAAAATGCGTATTCCCGGATTGGCTGCCGAAGTCATTAACCGAATGGGCGCCACCGCCGTTAACATGCCAGGGGGTGAGATAATGCCCTCACTAGAATCAGGGGTGATAGATGCAGCTGAATGGGTAGGTCCGTGGAATGACCTAACTTTCGGCTTCCACAAGGTTGCTAAAAATTACTATGGACCAGGATTTCATGAAGGCAGCACGTGTAATGAATTCATGATGAACCGAGGCGCCTGGGACAGGCTACCTCAGGATCTCAAGGACATAGTCTACGCCGCCTGCATTACATGTAATAATCATGCGCCAGCAGAATATTTTGCAAGGAACGCCGAGTCATTACCAATATTAGTGAACAAACACGGTGTTGAAATTCGCAGCTATCCTCAAGATATTATTACTCAAATGTATAAAATTTCACGTGATGTTCTAGAAGAAACTGCGCAGGAGGATTCGTTGACAAACCGCGTGTATTCTAACTGGAGTAAATTTCAACAATTGTCGATGGACTATCAACCACTATCCAACTACGGTTTCATAAAGGATAGGTCAAAAGCCTATAACTAATATTGGTCATTCCATATTATCTTCGTAGATGGGAGCCAAGCCCTAAACAGATAAATCCCAATGTTTGAATATAAATTATAATTTCAATAGACTAGCCTCTTATGATTTATATTGAATTACAACAAATCCTGGGAGGGGTAACATGAATATATACTTAAAAATTTTCGCTTTGTGCATTTCATCATCATTCTTTTTCCTAAAGAGCGTTGCAGCAGAAGACTACACTATGATGAATGCCGTTAAATATGAGATGACCAAAAGCGTAGAGACCTCTGACGGTATATTTATGGGTTTAGTTGCAGAAGGTGTATGGACTGATAGCCGAGGAAATAAAGGAAGTTTTATTTGTGTTGGCTATAGAGGCAAGGAACTTCTCGCACATTGCAACTCTACCGACCAAGATGGCGACGTACAATTTAGTACTGCTAAACGTACCGGCACAGAAGGCATTAATACCATCCACGGAGGAACCGGAAAGTATGAAAATACCAGTGGAGAATGCTCCTATCAGGTAGATGCTTTTGATAAAGACGTTCTTGTAGGTCTTATTTCACACAGCTGCTCAGATAATTAAGTAACTTCCCCCCATTAAAGCTTGGGATAATAAAAATTATCCCGAGCTTTTGTGGTGAACCGGTCACAATTTTTTTTAACAACCTGCACTCTAACTATGATTACCCCCTTTTCATGTGTCCTCTAGCAGCTTTGACTGCATCGATGAATCTTTGTTTTCTTCCAGGAGTTCTCTTTCCTCAGTATTACCGTTCTCCGCCGCCTGTTTCATCCAGAAGATGCTTAATTTTTGCCATTTGAAGCACTTCATTCAGTCAAGGAAAATTATCTATATGAGTGATTAAAAATTTAATGCTGCAGTTAGAACTAGGATCTCCTGCGGTGTCTCTCAGTCAACCTTTATTGTCAGATGTTCCTAGATCAATGATTCGTTGCAGAGTTAGCTTCAATCCATCTAATGTCTGAACAACGTGACATTGGTATATCTTTGCTGAATTCCCACTACCAATAGTTAGCTCCAGTGTTGTTCTATCTAAAACCTTATCGTGGTTTACTAATATCCTGACGGCCTTAAAAAGTTCTTGATAATCAAAGGGATTGTGTGTGTGGCCGAAAACCTCATGACCTCTAATAACGTATTCAGTGGATTGGCCATCGTAAAACCAGTACCCAAAACTACTATTTCCTCTGTCACACCACACACCTTTACCATCTATGGAGATAGCCCATGCAGCAGGAATGGAGAGAAACAAAATTAGAAACAGAGATGATAACGTTTTCATGGCATTATTTTTTTTCCTTCATTCTTCTTTCAGTGCTCTAATCTGTTTTTGCAGAATTGATTCAATCTCTTCTGGTGTCATTACTTGGCAGTAGTACTTTTGGGTCTCCATTCCCATGCTAACTGATAGCTTGAGATTTTTTCTATCAAATGTGTATGAGGTGCTCCACACAATAGTGCTAGCAGTGGCTTCATAATCGTCTTGATAGGTTTCTCTTTTAATACTTAGCGGTGTTGAATCGTCCACGTAAGGCTGTACTACCTTGCCATTTTCAAAAAGATAATATTTTGCTCCAAAATTCAAAGGGTTTTCAAGAAATGTACATTCCAGACCCTTCCCATCCATTTCTCCCGCATGCACAGGAGCTGTGAAACCAAGAAGTAGAACTGGGATTACTATATATTTTATAAATATGCGCATTGGCTCTTTTATTGGGCGCATACATGGCGTGGCCAGCAATCTTTTGACAGATCCGTCAAAGTGCCTTCCGACGCCACCCCAAAAACGATCAATACAGCATAACTTTTCCGATTACATCCACTGACCAGCGGAGGAGATTCCCCAGGCTTTAGAGGAAAAGCAGATCGGTCAGCATATTCTGGCGAGCACGTGCCACTCTCACCTTCGGGCGTATATCGCGCAGACCGGCATGGGCCATGTGTGACATCCGCGATGGTTTTGTTATCTGTGAGTGTCCAGCCTTGCTTGCCTTCTCCGTCTGGCTCTTCAACCGTCAGAAGAGAAATATTCCCCTCGCCGTTAGTCACATAATACTGCCCCGCTGGAATAGGAAACTCTGGAGCCTTCATGATCAAACCGTTCTCATCCAGCCACCAATCATCAATATCAAACCGCCAACCTGCCGGTGCAATATTGCCAGCTTTTTGCAAAGCCTGGTACAAACGCAACCACACACCGATCGGGCCTGGGTCAACTTTCCAAAGGCCCCAAGTTTCCGCGCCAGTCCCCGAGGTTGCCCCTTCTGGAGCCAATGCCGCGATATACTGGGTTGGAATACGGCGAATTTTAGTTTGAGCAAGCAGTGGGCTGGATATTGCAATACCCAACAAACCAAATGCTGAGGCCAGCCATTGGCGGCGGGTGAAGTTGAACTTGGTTCTCATGTGCACCACGATCTAATGTCGTTGATGGTCTGATGATAGCGTGCCAGTTCTTTTTGGCCAAGTCCAAGCCACTGATAATTTTCAAATCCCGACCACAAATGGCTCTATCAAAAAGATAAGCAATCATTGTTAAGCACTTGAAAAAATTTGGTGCGCGCTGCAGGAATCGAACCTGCGACCCACTGATTAAAAGTCAGTTGCTCTACCGACTGAGCTAAGCGCGCCCTTAGTTCCGCTGAAACATAGGTCCCCGTCTTATGTGGGTCAAGAATAGCTTTTTCAAACCACCACACCTTTGTTAAGTCAGGGGCTCAATGTCGCCCTCCAAGTATAATTCCCTAAAACTAGCCTCAAACCTGCTGAATTCTCCACCTAAGATATGTCTCCGGATCGATGCCATCAAACCCTGATAATAGTGAATATTGTGCCATGTCATAAGCATCGATCCCAATATCTCGCCTGATCGAACTAAATGATGCAAGTAACCGCGAGTGTAACTTAGACAAGTAGGACAATCACAAAGTTCGTCTAATGGTCGCGCATCCGATCTGTGCCGACTATTCCTGATATTGACGGTACCTCGATGGGTAAACGCCTGCCCTGTTCGACCAGAGCGGGTCGGCAATACACAGTCAAACATATCGCAGCCAACCGAGACAGCCTGAACCAAATCCTCTGGCCTTCCCACCCCCATTAAATATCGCGGTTTATCACATGGAAGAAGCCCTGCAGTGAAACCAGCCACCTCGTGCAAAATTTCTGAACCCTCCCCTACTGCAAGCCCGCCAATGGCATACCCATCGAATTTTTGTTCTTCAAGAAAGGTCGCACTTTCCCTGCGGAGGTCAAAATGGATACCACCCTGCACAATTCCGAAAAGTCCAAAACCTGGGCGCGGATTGAAGGCATCTTTTGACTGGGCAGACCAACCCATGGATAATTTCATAGACTTTTCTGCTTCTTCCTTGGAACACGGATAAGCAGTGCACTCATCAAGAACCATAGAAATAGTTGCATTCAAGGTCTCCTGGATTCCAATGCTTTTCTCAGGTGACAGAAAGTGCTCAGTCCCATCAATATGGGACTTAAATGTAACCCCACCATCGGTTAGTTTCCTGAGCTTAGCCAGAGACATAATTTGGAAACCACCAGAGTCAGTCAAAATTGGCCCAGGCCATCCCATCATTTTCCCTAGGCCACCAAGAGACCTCACAATCTCCGCTCCTGGCCGCAACATAAGATGATACGTGTTTGCCAAAATGATATCGGAACCAGTCGCCGCCAATGAGTCGGGTGTCATTGCTTTCACAGTACCGCCAGTACCAACCGGCATAAACGCCGGAGTCCTAAAGATTCCATGGGCTGTTTTAACTTGACCAGCTCTAGCCTTACCGTCCGACGCCTCAATAGAAAACGATAAGCTCATTTCTGAGTAGTTCGCTTTAGTAAAGACGCATCTCCAAAGGAATAAAATCTATAGCCATTCTTTATCGCATGGGCGTAGGCCAACTTCATGCGCTCTAGGCCGCTAAAAGCAGCTACCAGCATAAAAAGAGTAGACTTCGGAAGATGAAAGTTTGTCATTAGAAAATCTGCTGTTGTAAACTTATAGCCTGGGGTCATAAAAATCGATGTAGCGCCCTTAAAAGCATGCAATCGGCCTTGCTTATCACTGGCTGACTCCAGTAGACGGAGCACAGTACTTCCCACGGCCACAACTCTACCACCGTTTTTCTTCGTCTCATTAATGACTTCTGCCACTTCAGCAGAAACAAGCCCACGTTCCTCCGACATAGTATGATCCAAAACATTGTCAGTAGTGACTGGTCGGAATGTTCCTATGCCCACATGAAGGGTGATTTTTGCTACCCTGATCCCTTTTTGATGTAACCGCTCAAACAGATCAGAACTAAAGTGAAGTCCCGCTGTTGGTGCGGCAACAGCGCCCACATGTTTAGCATAAATAGTCTGGTAATCGCTTAAATCGCGCGCATCTGGACCATCAGCTCGGCTTATGTAGGGCGGCAAGGGTAGTATTCCATGCACATCTAGGTACGCGTAAATTTCAGAAGAGGGAGACTGAAAGTCCAACAGGACTTCACCTCTTAAACCCCGAGAGATAACCTTAGCCCCCAGCCCATCTGGGAAGGTCACGTCGTCTCCTGGCCTTAATTTTCTGGCGGGGAAGGCCAAAGCCCTCCACTCTGACCCACTCACCGGCGCATCTAGAGTGATCTGCACCTTGGCACTACCCCGAAACCCATCTAATCGTGCCGGAACAACCTGCGTATCATTCACGACTAAAATATCCCCCGTTCCAAAAAGCTCGGGAAGACGCGCTACATAGGAATCCAAAAGACCCTCATCCACAATCAACATCCTTGCGGAATCTCTGGGAACTGCGGGTCGGTTGGCTATCCTGTCTTTTGGTAAATCAAAGTCAAATTGTTCCAGACGCATGCTTAAAAGATAGCCGGTAACTAATCCAAGTCGCCCGCTACGCGCATTTTAATAATTTTATCCGGGTCAGAAACCATACCATTGCCGCCACTACCCCGTTTTATTTGATCTACGAACTCCATGCCTTCCACCACACGTCCCCACACGGTATACTGTCCATCTAAATGCGGGGTATCAGCAAAGCAAATAAAAAATTGGCTGTCGGCACTGTTGGGATTTTGCGACCTAGCCATAGATAGAGTTCCACGAACATGCCTCGCATCTGAGAACTCTGCATCGAGATTTTGCCCAGAGCCTCCTGTCCCTGTCCCAGTTGGATCTCCACCCTGAGCCATAAAGCCCTCTATAACTCGGTGAAACACCACCCCATCGTAGAACTCTTGGCGTACTAGTTCCTTAATACGTTCCACATGTTTGGGCGCAAACTCGGGAAGCATCTCTATCACAACTTGACCATTCTTTAAGTCCATTAATATGGTGTTTTCTAAGTCAGTTGCTGCAACGTCTTTATCTGCCATTGTTAATATCAGCACTACGGGCAGTAAAATTTTTAAGTTGCCCATGTGTCACCTTTCATATGTTGTCTTGAGTAATCTCAACTAGATTTTCCAACCCGCTCTATGAGCTTTTCTTTCACATTAGAAGGAACAAAATCTGTAATATCCCCCCCAAGCACACAAATTTCCTTAACCAAGCGTGACGATATAAACTGGGTTTGTTCTGAAGCCATCAAAAACACTGTTTCCACATTTGGTTCAAGGTGAGCATTCATTCCAGCCATCTGGAATTCATATTCAAAATCCGATACAGCCCGTAATCCCCTCACTATTATCGTTGCCCCACACTCCTTTGTAAAATGCATTAGAAGAGAGTCAAAAGGTCTTACATCCACTCGTGATGCGGCGTCACCCCCCAAATCCTTGATAGCTTGCTCAACCATTGCGACCCTCTCTTCCAGAGCAAACATTGGTGACTTACCAGCATTAATAGCGACACCCATGATCAGCCTATCAACAACGTGCAAAGCTCTCTTGATAATATCTAGATGTCCACTTGTGGGAGGATCAAAAGTTCCAGGGTAAAGCCCTGTTCTCTCAGTTGCCACCCGTCGACCCTCCACCCTTGGGCAATTCCTCAGAATCGCTCAGGCTTTCCTCCGCCAGATCATTATTCCCCATTATCTCACCTTCTTCAGCCAAACGTATGACGGATACCACACGCTCTGAATCCGTTGTTTTAAATAAGGTTACCCCTTGGGTGTTTCGCCCGGCAATCCGAATCCCATTAACATGAATTCGAATGAGTTTGCCTGCGTCAGTAAGAAGCATCAACTGGTCCTCAGGACCTACGGCGAAAGAGGCAACAACCTTCCCATTTCTCTCGGAAGTTTCTATATTTATAATACCTTGCCCACCTCTTCTGGTGATCCGATACTCATAGGCTGATGATCGCTTTCCATAACCGTTCTCTGTAACAGTCAGGATCATTTCTTCCTTACTTGAGAGGAGGGCCAGCTGGTCCGCAGTGATATCTCCCACATCAACTGTCTCTTGCGAATCCGAACGCCGAACAGAAGATGAATATTTAAGATATGAATCTCTAACAACCATATCAATTTCATTATGGTCCAAAATGGACATCGAAACTACACGATCATCGCCTGCACACCTTATTCCTCGAACACCAGTAGAGTTTCTACTAGCAAACCTTCGAACCTCAGACACCTTAAATCTTATACATTTACCATTTGTTACTGCCAGCAACACATCTTGGTCATCTGTACAGGACCTTACCCCAACTAATGTAACCGGTTTCTCGCCATCTATTTCTTCAAGTTTCATTGCAATCTTACCGTTCGACTTCACATTGGTAAAATCACTCAGCGCATTCTTCCGAACATCTCCACTAGAGGTAGCAAACATTACGTTCATGGAATCCCAGGCTGTCCTATCTGCTGGTAATGGCATCATCGTGGCAATAGACTCTCCGCTCTTTAAAGGAAGTAAATTCACTATAGGCTTTCCCCGGGCCTGAGGCGTGGCTATCGGGAGTTTGTAAACCTTCAAAGTATATACCATTCCCGTAGTCGTAAAAAACAGAACCGGCCGGTGAGTATCGGCAACAAACACCTCTCGCACAAAGTCTTCATCCCTTATGGCCATGGCGGCCTTCCCCTTGCCACCACGATTTTGTGCCCGATAACTCGTTAATGGAACCCTTTTGATATAGCCATTATTAGTTACTGTGACCACCATATCCTCTTGTTCAATCAGGTCCTCAATATCGGACTCAAACTCGGCTTCTAGAAATTCCGTTCGTCTCGGAACTGAAAACTTTTCTTGGACCTCCTTCAATTCAGTTCGGACTATATCTAAGAGCCGGCCTCTGGATTTTAAAATATCCAAAAAATCCTTGATCTGCTCTGTGAGTTCCCCCAATTCATCCGCGATCTTATCTCTTTCCAGGGCCGTTAGCCTTTGTAAACGAAGTTCCAATATGCCTTTCGCTTGTGCCTCACTTAGCTGATACACCTTCCCGGATGGATCTTTTTGAACTTCACCCAATGCTCCCAGAAACCCCTGTATGTCCTTTGCCGGCCATGCCTTGGACATTAGCTCTTCACGAGCTTTATTTGGATCAGGAGATTTTCTTATTAAGGCGATGACGTCGTCAATATTTGTCACCGCCACAGACAATCCTAATAAAAGGTGCGCTCGTTCACGGGCCTTCCCCAATTCATACAGTGTCCTTCGAGTAATCACCTCTTCCCGGAAACTCAAGAACGCTGAGAGAATATCCTTTAGGTTAAGTTGCTCAGGTCTACCACCGTTAAGCGCAAGAGTATTAACTCCGAAGCTTACTTGCAGAGACGTGTATCGAAACAATTGATTAAGAACAACTTCGTAGGTTGCGTCGCGCTTTAATTCTACTACTACTCGCACACCAACACGGTTTGACTCGTCTCTCAGGCCAGAGATACCTTCAATCCGCTTTTCACGAACTGCCTCCGCTATTTGCTCAACCATGCGTGATTTATTCACCTGATACGGGATTTCCGTAATTATAATTGCCTCACGCTCTTTCCCAAAAGGCTCAGACTTAGTTTTTCCCCTTATTACCACACTGCCACGGCCTGTCTTAGCCGCTGATTCCGCGCCATTACGTCCTAGTATTATTCCACCAGTAGGGAAGTCAGGGCCTGGGAGAAATTCCATGAGACCAGCGACATCCATATCAGGGTTATCTATCAGCGCCAGAGTGGCACTCACTACCTCTCCCAGATTGTGTGGCGGTATATTAGTAGCCATTCCCACAGCAATGCCACCAGCCCCGTTAACCAAAAGATGGGGGAAACGGGCTGGAAGCACCACCGGCTCACTCCCTGAATTATCGTAATTTTCCTTAAAGTCCACGGTGTCTTGCTCAATATCTTCGAGCAAAGTGGTAGCAGCTTGTTGCATTCTTACTTCCGTGTAACGCATCGCTGCCGGTGGATCTCCATCCATGGAGCCGAAATTTCCTTGCCCATCCACCAAGGTTAGACTCATGGAAAAATCCTGGACCATGCGAACCATTGCGTCATAAATAGCACCGTCACCGTGCGGATGGTATTTACCCATGACATCACCAACCACACGGGCAGATTTGCGGTAACTTCGGTTCCAGTGGTAACCATTTTCATTCATCGCATACAAAATTCTGCGATGTACGGGCTTTAAACCATCTCGGACATCAGGCAATGCTCTACTCACGATTACGCTCATCGCATAATCCAAATAGGACCGCTCCATCTCCTCTTCTATGTTAACAGGAGTTATATCTGAATTTTGTATTGGACTATTTTCGTTCACAAATTCTTATCGGAAATTGGGTTGCGCTGGGCCAAAACTTGCTAAACCTTTCTCGTCCCATCAGGGTCCGGAATTTTGACTTTTGGCCCGCTACACGCCGCCTCATTGGTATGCCAAACACTGATCTGTGTTAGCACTAATAATACCTCTAGACGAGACTTTTTGCCACCCCTAGCTAATTTTTTACGCACAAATTTGCACTCATCCAAAGGGAGGCAAAAAATGGCTGCACTCCTTATATCAAATCACTCAGCACTTTTTTCCAGAGCTTAATCATGTATTATTGCATACATATCCTTATACGGCCCAGGCTCTGTAAACCGAGTTAGCCGAATCAGTAATCCTTATATTCTGGAGCAAAAAGGTAATCTTGAGAAAATTAGCTAACTGCCACGATATCGATGACTTAAGAAAAGCCGCAAAAAAGCGGCTTCCAAAAACCATTTTTGACTTCCTAGACGGAGGCGCAGACGATGAAGTAAGCCTGCGCCATAATCGGTACAGCTTTGATCAATACACTCTGGTACCAGATGCTTTAACGGACGTATCGAAGATTAATATGTCCACCGAGGTGATGGGCCAAAAGGTATCGTTCCCATTCATTTTATCGCCTACTGGAATGAGTAGAATATTTCATCACGAGGGCGAAAAGGCGGTCGCACGAGCAGCAGCGAAAGCCGGCCTAATTTACTCGTTATCCTCCAATTCGAGTGTATCTATCGAAGAAATTGGCCATCTCACTACTGGACCCAAATGGTTCCAAATATACGTCTGGAAAGATCGTTCTCTCGTTAAAAGCTTTATTTCACGGGCCCGTGAAGCCAACTTCCAGGCCCTATGCCTAACCATTGACGTGCAAGTATACGGTAATCGACAACGCGACCTATACAATGGAATGGCCACACCAATACAATTAACGCCCAAACTTGTACTTGATCTCGCTCGCCATCCAAATTGGCTCTTCCACATGTTATCGAAAGGACAGCCAAATCTCGCAAACCTTCCCAGCGAACTTGGCTCCGTCAGCAAGAGGGTGGGTTCCCGAGCTAAGTATATTAATAGCCAATTTGATCGCTCTGTAACCTGGAAGGATGCAGAATGGATGATAAAAGAATGGGGAGGGCCTTTTGCCATTAAGGGCATTTTAAATGCCCAGGATGCTGCTCGCGCTGTTAAAATTGGAGCAACTGGCATCATTGTTTCAAACCACGGAGGCAGGCAACTCGATCATGCCGCTTCGCCGATGAGTGTTCTGCCTGAAATTGTCGACGCAGTTGGGGGCAGAGCCGATATAATAGTGGATGGTGGCATTCGCAGAGGTACAGACATTGTTAAAGCAATTGCTCTTGGAGCAAAAAGTGGTATGGGGGGAAGACCTTATCTGTACGGGCTTTCTGCAGGAGGCTTTACCGGGGTATCACGTGCTATGAATATAATATCAGATGAACTAAACAGGGATATGAGCCTCCTGGGTGTCGACAAAATAGACAAGATCGGGGCTAGGCATATACGGCATCGCCCCGAGCAAAGACCCTATCCACAAAATTTATAAAACTAATCTGCATAGGTTTCTCAGCGTAAGTACGGATAGCCAAGGGGTTCAAAAATAGATTAAGCATGATGAGTTTTTTAGGGTTGCGGACTAATATTCTGAGACCTTTTTCGTTGACCAAAAAATCATATGGATAGAATCCTATGAAGACAAACTATACTCCAGTCAATATCATTGGTGGCGGTCTAGCAGGCTGTGAAGCCGCCTGGCAGTTATCAAGATTTGGGGTACCCGCAATCCTGCACGAGATGCGACCAAAGGAATCAACAAATGCCCACCAAACGGAGCTACTAGCAGAGTTAGTTTGCTCTAACTCCTTTCGATCCGATGACTCCTCAAATAATGCAGTAGGACTACTTCACGAGGAAATGCGTCGTGCCAATTCCGTCGTTTTAAAATGCGCTGACAAAAACCGCGTTCCTGCGGGGTCGGCACTGGCAGTCGACCGTGCAGGGTTTTCAGAAATGATCCAAGAGTGTATCGAAAAAGAACCCTCAATCGAGGTTGAACGGCATGAAATTACCCGTATTCCGTTGGACAAGTGGGACGCCGTAATAGTGGCGACAGGTCCACTCACATCCACACCCCTTGCTCAGTCTTTACATTCGATGACAGGCGAAGACAATCTGGCCTTCTTTGATGCAATAGCTCCTATTGTTCATAAAGACACGATCGACTTCTCTATAGCCTGGCTTCAGTCGAGATATGATAAAATTGGTAGCTCGGGAGATACAGATGCCTACATAAATTGCCCCCTGAATAAGGCCCAGTACGAAACTTTTGTGAATGAATTACTTCATGCGGAAAGCACAGAATTTCATGAGTGGGAAAAAGATACTCCATATTTTGAATCATGTTTGCCGATAGAGGTCATGGCCGAGCGTGGACCAGAAACACTACGGTTTGGCCCCATGAAACCTGTGGGATTAACAAATCCTCACACAAATGAGAAGCCCTATGCTGTTGTTCAGCTTCGACAAGACAATGCGCTGGGCACCCTCTATAATATCGTTGGCTTTCAAACAAAACTTAAATATGGCGAACAGACACGCCTTTTCCAATTAATTCCAGGCCTAAAAAATTGTTCCTTTGCCCGCCTGGGGGGCATCCATCGCAATACGTTTATTAACTCCCCTAGATTGCTTGACCCGACACTACGATTAAAAAGCCATGATAAAATAAGATTTGCCGGACAAATCACTGGCGTAGAGGGCTATGTAGAAAGTGCAGCGATTGGATTACTTGTAGGTCAGTTTTTTGGATTTGAGAAAACGAAGCAACCACTAAATAAACCACCTCAGACCACTGCTCTGGGCGCGCTCCTTTCCCATATTTCTGGCGGAGGTAAAGAGGCAACGTTTCAGCCCATGAATATCAATTTTGGGCTATTCCCGCCCTTAGACCAGAAACTCTCACGTAAAGAGAAAAGACAAGAAATAACTCGCAGAGCGCTGCTAGATTTAGACAAGTGGCTAAATGACCAAAAGCTTTCAAGAAGCGCTATAGAGGAGAAATCGCAGCCAGCTGTGGTAATTTAAAATCTGGGAAGATAAAAGCCTCACGGACGCCGCTATACCAACCTTTTACAGCGGTATCAAAACTGCCGCGACACGTCTCTCTTCCAAAGCCAGCACGTTATAGGTCCGGCACGCCGCCCCAGTATTCATTATATCAAACCCTATAGCAGCATTGCGCAAAGCATTACTCAATTGGCAATCCACCTGCCCCTTACTTAATCCATAGCCTAATAACAAAATATCCAACTTAGGATTGGCCAGGAAAACTCTTTCCAAGACAGTCTCATTAAGCTGATCGATGCTTTCGACATCCAGTTGAAAAACACCGCCTGAGAACAACAATATCGAGCGTGGATACACCTGCTCTCCTATCTTGAATTGGCCTGGCCCATAGGATTGGACAAGGGCTTGCTCCGAGGCCGGCGAACTCACTAATTCCATTGCAGCCAAGTTTTATGACAAATCGCCAAGCTTATCGACATCTTCTTTAGGTGTTTCGGGGGAAGACCGTAGGCGCAACTTTATAAGAAGGGGTGCAGCAATAAATATGGAAGAATAAGTCCCAACCAAAACACCCCATATTAAAGCGATACTGAAATCAGCAATTACAGCCCCGCCCAAAGTATACAAGGCCAGAAGCGCTAACATAGTGGTTATCGAAGTCATTAAGGTTCGGGTTAAGGTGTCATTAATACTTCGATTTAATACATCCACTAAAACGAGTTTCTTATACTTTCTCAGATTTTCCCGCACCCTATCGTACACAACCACTGTATCGTTTAATGAATAACCAACAATCAGTAATATTGCCGCCACAGTTGCTAAGTTAAATTCCAGGCCGGAAATAGCAAACATACCTATGGTTAGAGTTACATCGTGGAGCAACGCCGCGACCGCTCCGAGACTAAACTGCCACTCAAAACGGAACCAAATATAAACCATCATAGCTAGTAGTGCCGATACAACTGCCTTTATGCCTGCAGAGATTAGCTCAGCACCAACCTTAGGGCCAACAAACTCAGTTCTCCTATAATCTAAATTAGACCCAAAATTCTCAGAAAGCTGCTCTTTAACAACGCTCACGGCCTCTAATTGCGCCTCCTCCCCACCTTCCTGGCGTTCAATACGGATCAGGATATCGTCTGGCGCGCCAAATTCTTGTAAGCTCACCTCACCTAATCCTAAAGTCCCTAGACTATCCCTCATTTCGGCGACAGAAGTTCCCAAAGGTGTCTTCACCTCAATAAGAATACCTCCCCTAAAATCTATTCCATAATTCAAACCCTTCACTGCAAACGCTACGACAGACCCTATGATTAATATCAATGAGATAAAAAAAGCTACATGGCGACCACGCATGAACTGGATATTGGTCTGGTCAGGAACAAAGCGAAAATAGCGCATTTCAAATACTTATATAGGTATGGTTTGAGGTTTGACGCGATGTAACCAAAGCACAATCAACATTCTAGTAAACATAATGGCCGTAAACATAGAAGTCATGATTCCAATTGCGAGGGTCACAGAAAACCCTTTGACAGGCCCAGAACCAAATTGAAACAGAAGAACAGCAGCTATCAAAGTTGTCACATTAGCATCAACAATTGTCCGAAATGCTTGCCTAAATCCTATATCAACGGATGAAAACGGCGAACGGCCATTGCGCACCTCTTCCCGAATTCGCTCAAAAATTAGTACATTGGCGTCCACAGCCATTCCAATAGTCAACACGATACCAGCTATTCCGGGTAAGGTTAATGTAGCTTGTAAGATGGAAAGGGCCCCGATAATTAGAGCCATGTTAACGGCCAAAGCCAACACTGCTGCGAGACCAAATAGTCCATAGGAAATAATAATATAACTAATGACTAAAATCATTCCTACGACGGAGGCCACTTTTCCCGCAGCTACTGAATCCGCACCTAAGCTGGGACCAACTGTGCGCTCTTCAAGTATTGTAAGGGGCGCAGGCAACGCACCTGCACGCAAAAGCAGTGCCAAGTCTTGTGCCGTCTCCGTAGTAAAATTACCTGATATGATACCACTGCCACCTGGTATAGCCTCGCGAATCACCGGGGCACTAATTACCGCACCGTCTAGGACAATAGCAAACCGTTTACCAACATTATCCCTAGTCAAGGAGCCAAACTTGCGGGCACCAACTGCGTCAAAGCGAAGTGAAACCACAGGTTGGTTGTCCTGAAAAGTGGGCTGAGCATCAACCAGATTATCTCCGCTCACGGACACACGCTTTCGCACCACGATGGGACGGGGCTCTCCACCACCAGTTGTACGGTCTACGTCATACAGCAACTCGGACCCAGAGGGGATTTGCCCTTGCAAAGCGTCCGCTGCAGGCGTCGCCTCATCTACCATTCGAAAATTTAGTTTGGCAGTCTTTCCAAGTAAACGCTTAACCCTTTCGGGGTCATCTAAGCCTGGAAGTTGGACCAAAATCCTATCATCCCCCTGCCTTTGGATACTGGGTTCGCTTGTCCCCGTTTCGTCAACACGACGCCGAACTATTTCTATTGACTGACTAAGGGTTGCTATGGCTCTTTCTCGACGGGCAGTTTCTGTAAGCTCAAGGGCCAGAACCCCACCTGCCTCGGCTGCAACCGATACTTCTTCACTTATACTCTCCAGTATGTTCCGAACCCTATCTAACTCTGACGTATCTGCAATAGTAAGTAGCACCGTCTCCCCGTTTCTACCAAGGCCCGTATATCCTATGCTCTCGCCGCGCAATTTTATGCGAACTTCATCCACCAAGGTCTCGAGCTGTTCCTCAAGAACCACACCTATATCAACTTCAAGCAGAAGATGAGATCCCCCTTGCAGATCTAAACCCAAATTGATTTGTTTATGCGGAAACCAACCCGGGACTGTCCCAGTGGCCTTTTGCGGAAAAAAATTGGGAACTGAATAGCAAATACCCAACGCGACCACACATAGAACCAAGACTATTTTCCAACGTTCAAAAGTCAGCATGTTTTATTTTACCCAAAGATTTGCTAATAATTCGTTAATTATTATTATTTCCGTCAGGCGCCGATTCTTTGGAATCATTATCCTTGCGGGGAACTGGTTTTGCATTTACCTCAGTTATGGTGTTCCTTGCCGCCTTAACTCTCACGCCATCAGCAATCTCTAACACCAAGACATCCTCTTCTACCTTCGAAACTGTCGCAAACAACCCTCCCCCTGTAATGACCTTATCTCCCCGCTGAAGACCTCCCACCATATCCCTATGAGCCTTCATCTTCTTTTGCTGGGGTCGAATCAGCAAGAAGTAAAACACCACAAATATAAGTAATAAAGGCATGATTTGCACAAAAAAATCTCCGCCACCGGCCGAGCCCGTCCCTTGCGCATAGGCTGCTGAAATCAACATCCCTTTGTGTACTCCTTTGAACGTGTGAATTTGCGCGACTATACCCCTCACCGTGCGGTTTGCAAATGACGAGAATTTTCTCTGCCCAAATGTTGACCAAAACCAACCGTATGATACGGTCTCGCCGTCGAGAAAAATCCTGGAAAATCAATGACTATTGATCAAGAAATTAGAGAAGAACTAAGGCGAATAGCGGATGCACTGGAGAGATTGTCTCCTGAAACAAGTGCTCCACTGACCCCTGACAAAGGTGATGCCTTCATATGGAATGCCAACTACTCCTCGTTGAAACTAGTACCAAACGTGAACCGGGTTGATTTATCTCTCCTTTGCGGCATCGAGCATTCAAAAAAGATATTACTCGAAAATACAGAGCGTTTCGGACGAGGCTTGCCAGCCAACAATGCACTTTTATGGGGTGCCAGAGGGATGGGTAAAAGTTCACTTATCAAAGCGGTACATAAACAGGTGGCTGATCAAATTCCCAATACAATAGCACTCGTCGAAATTCACCGGGAAGATATTGCTTCGCTCCCCATCTTACTTAATCTCCTCCGAACCTACCCAAAGCAATTTGTAGTTTTCTGTGACGATCTCTCCTTTGATGCAGGTGAAACCGATTACAAAGCCCTCAAGGCCGTACTTGAGGGTGGGATTGAGGGAAGACCGGCCAACGTTATATTTTATGCTACCTCCAACAGACGACACATGATGTCACGTGAGTCTATTGAGGAAGAAGCGGGAAATTCCATTAATCCCTCTGACATAATCGATGACAAAATCTCGCTTTCCGACCGCTTCGGAATTTGGCTAGGGTTCCACGCTTGCGACCAAAACACTTTTTTGGAAATGGTAGAAAGCTATGCCAAGTTTTACGGGTTAGATAGCGACAAAAAGACCCTAAAATCTGAGTCTATTGAATGGTCGATGACTAGAGGGAACCGTTCTGGAAGGGTTGCCTGGCAGTACGTCCAGGATCTGGCTGGACGAATGGGGAAAATTTTATGAGGCAAAAATTAGCTGAGACCTATTCCCAACTTAAATGTTCATTTGGGTTGATTGCCTTCTCGCCGCGCCGGATTTCAAAATGGGTTTGAGGACGATCTACCCCTCCAGTTTGTCCAACCCGAGCTATAGCCTCACCTCTCGATACAATTCTGCCCTGTTTAACCAACAGTTCGTGGTTATGGGCATACGCAGTTATCCAGCCGCCCTTATGCCTAATTAACAGCATTTTGCCGTAACCCCGGAGCTCATTACCGGCATATGCAACCACCCCATTTTCAGCCGCACGAACTACCGTTCCAAGCGGGGCTGCTATATTTATTCCGTCGTTTCGAAGTTTTCCAGGCTTCGGACCAAAATCGGAAATCACTTTACCATTAACTGGCCAAAGAAATTTCTTTCCGGCTCTCGGAGGAACTTGTGGTAAAACAGAAAACTCCTCCTGAGCCACAGCAGGTGGGGAAACTATCAAACTCTGATTAAGATCTAGGACTTCCTGAGCAGGCGTACTGCCGACAGTACCATCCACCACTAATTTTTGTTGCTCCTCACATCGACGGAAATCAGCCCCCTCTGGGATCAGCACAATTTGTCCCACCCAGATCGTATAGGGAGGTTCGAGACTATTGAGAGCGACCAAATCAACTAGCCCCACTTGCAAACACTTCGCAATTCCGTAGACAGTATCGCCGCTTCTAACAACGTAATTTTCCTCCATGGGACGCAAAGGCCGAATATCATTGAGTTGATGCGATCCTAAATTTTCCGGCAAAGGGACATAAGTGATTATTGTTGGGGGCTTCCAACATGCGGAGAGCATGGGAACAATCAAAAACCACACCAAAAAAAACCAACGCGGCACCTTCATTGTGCACAAACCTATTTCTATGCAAG
Source organism: uncultured Alphaproteobacteria bacterium (assembly GCA_902562525.1). Lineage (GTDB taxonomy): Bacteria > Pseudomonadota > Alphaproteobacteria > UBA7887 > UBA7887. The sequence continues at coordinate 9,899 of CACETT010000007.1, read as the reverse complement.
TAACTAGAGCTTCCTTGCCCCTTATGGTAGACCTAAAACCAACGGTAGGAAATGCACCTGAATCAACCGTTCCTGTTCAAATTCATTTCCACACTTCCTAAAACGATATAAAACCTGGTCTTTTCCAGTCTCACCGATAGGTATAACCATAATCCCTCCATCTGCCATGTGATCAAGAAGAATTTGAGGCACTTGAGCCACGGCAGCAGACACTATGATACGACTAAAAGGGGCTTGTTTAGGCCATCCAAGCCATCCATCACCGGTGGTAGAACTGATGTTCGCTAGGTCCAGAGCAGTAAACCTTTTAACAGCATCGAGCTCAAGTAGACGATGGCGCTCGATTGAATAAATACGACGACACAGAAGTGAAAGGACCGCAGTCTGATAACCAGACCCAGTGCCAATCTCTAACACCTTCATCCGTTCACCAACCTCTAATGCATTAATCATAAAGGCGACCAAGCTAGGTTGACTAACTGTTTGATCACACGCTATGGGCACCGGGATATCATCGTAAGCCTGGTCGCTAAATACTTTAGGTACGAATAGATGTCGAGGAATAGCCTCGAAGGCAGACAAAATTTTCTGGTCGGTTATGCCTTCCTTTCGGATGCTTAAAAGTAGACGCGCCGTATCCGTTATCTTGCTCATCTTGACTAAATAACCGAATCTACTTCCCGTGAAAGAGCTGCCAGAACTTTTTCATCAGTCAAATTCAACCTTAGGGGGGTGAGGGATATAAATCCGTTCTCGATGGCAAATCGATCCGAATCTTCAGACACTTCCTCGCAAGACCGGACTGAATCAATCCAACAGTACTCCCTTCCCTTTGGATCGAGGCGCCGAGTTATCTTGGAGCCGGGCTTACCTTTTCCTTGGTGGCAGAGGGTAATACCTTTTACACCACTTTGTGAGGTCGAGGGGAAATTCACATTAATAATCACATGAAGAGGCCAACCCAAAGAAAGCAATCGCTTAATGACCATAGCTCCATACTGTTCTGCAGGCTGCCAATTAAGTGGTGCCGATTTGAGCATGTTTTGGCTTAGTGCAATAGCAGGAATCTTATGCAAAGATCCCTCCATCGCTGCCGCCACCGTCCCGGAATAAGTTACATCATCACCAAGATTAGCACCAGCATTGATACCCGCCAAAATAAGGTCTGGTTTAGGCGGAGGAATCAATTCCAAAAGAGCTAGGAGCACACAATCCGTGGGCGTCCCCGCAACAGAGAACATCTGATCAGCTAGCTGGCTATAGCGTAAAGGAACATCCAACGATAAAGAATGTGAAGCCCCACTTTTATCTGAATCTGGTGCCACTATCCAAATATCGCTGCTTATGGTGCGGGCAATAGTTTCAAGGCACTTCAGGCCTGGAGCCCCAAAACCGTCATCATTCGCCAGCAGTATCCTCATAAGGACCCTAACCGCTTGCTGGATCAGAAACAGTTATCCGCTCCAGTCCCCTCATATATGGTTGTAGAGCTGAAGGAATACTAACGCTACCATCTGGATTTTGATAATTCTCCATAACAGCTACAAGAGTCCGGCCTACAGCCAGGCCGGACCCGTTTAAAGTGTGCACAAAACCACTCGCTCGTCCACTAGCTTTACTTAGTCGCGCCCCCAGCCGCCGCGACTGAAAATCCCCACAAGTGGAACAGCTTGAAATCTCTCTATAACGCTTTTCACCTGGAATCCACACCTCCAAATCATAAGTCCTACGGGCAGAAAAACCCATATCACCAGTCGCCAAAAGCATAACCCTGTATGGCAACTCCAGTTCCTTCAAAACCGACTCTGCGCAGGCCGTCATCCTTTCTAACTCGTCGTCTGAGGAATCTGGCGTAGTAATAGACACCAACTCTACCTTACTAAATTCGTGCACGCGCACCATTCCCCTAGTATCCTTTCCTGCAGCCCCAGCCTCCGCCCTGAAACACGGAGTGTGGGCAACCAGCCGAATGGGAAGTTCCTCTTTTTCCAATGTGCGACCCGCCACCATATTGGTTAATGGAACCTCCGCGGTAGGAATGAGCCATCTTTCATCTTTAGTAACAAATAAATCATCAGAAAACTTAGGAAGTTGGCCCGTACCAAAAAGCGCTGACTCTCGAACCAAGGACGGCGGACTAACTTCGGTATACCCATTTTGCTGTACATGAAGATCAAGCATAAATGAAGCCAACGCTCTTTCAAGCCGGGCCAAATCGGACGTCAACACAACGAAACGTGAACCCGACATCACTGCAGCCCGCTCAAAATCCATTTGTCCCAGAAGCTCACCAATTTCATAGTGAAACTTAACCGGATATTCAAAATTTTTAGGTGCACCAATTTTCCGGATCTCAACATTACTTCCTTCGTCTTTACCATCCGGCACCGTCGTGCCTGGCAAATTAGGCAACTGAGATAGAACTGCATTCAACGTCCGCTCTAACTCTTTGACCCTAAGCTCCTCCTCTTGCAACGTGTTCTTTAGGTCGCCCACTTCAGCCATTAGAGCCTCTATCGATTCTCCCTTACCCTTATTCACCCCTATCAACTTTGAAGTTTTATTCCTTTCCTGCTGGAGAGCCTGGCACTTGGTAACCAACTCCCGTCTCTGTGAATCCAGTAAAAGAATCTCGTCAGCCTTTGCCGAAATCCCTCGACGTGCAAGACCCTTATCAAAATGCTCCGGATTCTCCCTAATCCATTTAAGGTCAAACATTAACGGCAAGTTCCTCTATTTATCTTTTTCATTGTCGACACAGATCTATTTTAACGATCATCGTTGTAGTCGGTGTCTTCAAAACCATCTCCGTCTTCGGAGGACCCTCCTGACCCGTCATCCCCATCCAGAACTCTATCAATGCGATCTTCCTCTTCTTTTTCTCTTATGGCTCTCCGCTTCTCTGCAAACCGGGCGAGGACTATGGAAATTTCATATAAAATGAGGATGGGAAGCCCTAGCCCGACTTGGCTAATTATATCTGGAGGTGTTAAAATAGCTGCAGCAACGAAGGCAATAACTATGGAGTATTTTCGCTTTTCTGCTAGCCCTTGCGCCGTAACCAAGCCTGCACGAGCCATTAGGGTTAAGGCGACGGGGAGTTGAAAAGCAAAACCAAATGCAAACATTAGCTTAAGCACCAGAGACAAGTACTCGTTAACTTTTGCTTCTAGCTCAATAGCCAGACCACCGTCTATTGATCCAGTTTGGAACCCCATAAAAAACCGCCAGGCGAGAGGAAAAATAAACGAGTAAACAAGGGTGGCCCCAGCAGCAAACAGCAATGGAGATGCAACCAAAAAAGGTAGAAACGCCCCCTTCTCATTTTTATACAAACCAGGGGCTATAAACATCCACATTTGGGTCGCAATCACGGGAAAAGCGAGAAATACTGCAGCCCAAAATGATAATTTCAAATAGGTGAAAAACGCCTCATGAAGGGCCGTATATATCATACGAGGATTCTCTACGCCAAGGTCAGCGTAAATATTCGCTAATGGGCGAACTAGAAATGAGTAGATATGTTCCGAAAAAATGTAGCTGATAATAAAAAACACAAAGAGTGCAATCACCGAATACATTAAACGGTTTCTAAACTCAATTAGATGATCAATAAGTGGAGCCTTTGGCCCCAACTCTCTTTCATCTGGATCCTGGGAAGTAGCCACCAGCTTGCTACTGCGGCTCTACTCGCGGTTCTTGAGTCGCCGAACTCAGCTCACTCTCTTGACTATCGGCTTCCTCCCGAACAGCAGCTTCTACCTTTTTTCTAGCTTCCACCACCTGTTGGACTCCCGTAGGCAGTGGAAGGGTCGTTTTCCCTGGTTCCTCAACCTCTTTAGCCTCTACACCCTGATGAGCAGCAATCTCCTCATCGGCTACTTGCTGGACATCCTTTCCTCTCGTCGCTTGGCCCTTTACCGCTTGCTGTACCTGCGCAAAATGTCCTGCAGCAGTCACCGTCGTTGCCCCAACACCGGTTTCCTCATCTGATAGGTCTTGATTTTTCGTATTATCTTCTGGGGCGGCGTCATCTGCTGGTAACTCTGGCGCAGCTAATTTTTCAGTGGCATTAAGGGCCGTGTCCATATCCATGTTTTTAAATGATTGAACTCCCTTTTTTACCTCCTCAAGGTGTAAGTCCTTCTCAGCCTCTTTAACTGCCTCGTCAATACTGGATTGAAATTCCCTCGCCAAAGCCTTTACCTTGCCACCATACCGACCTGCAGTCCGAAGCGCCTTAGGCAAGTCTTTAGGCCCGATGACAAACAAGGCCACCGTCGCAATAATCGCCATTTCACTCCAACCCAAATCAAGCACTACGGCCTCCAGACGAAATCCTTACTAAAAGCACCGCAAAACGCCAAAAATCGCGCTACCCTTTTGAGGTTTCGTTGTTTTCGTTGGCACTACTAACAGGCGCTGCTTCCGCTGCTTGCTGAGAAGGCTCAGGGGATATGTCTACCTCCGCAGATTTCTGAACCTCTTTCACCCCTTCTTCTTCGGGATCCTCTTTTAGGCCCGCTTTAAAACTCTTTACACCTTTAGCTACATCACCCATCACTCGAGGCAACTTGCCGGCACCAAATAAAATCAAAACTATTGCTAGAATTAACACTATCTGCCAAATGCCAATGCCACCCATTTCACACTCTCCTGGGGGCCTAACTCACCCCCTTTAGAAATAAACATATTAACCGAAGGATTACTTCAGGCTATGCCTTTATTAGTTCTTACCCTTCCACGGCCGGAAATACAAACATCATTGAGGAGTCTATTACCATACCAACCTCGCAGCCAACCTCAGGAAAGCCCCTCCAAGAGGATAATAACCGGATCTCAAAACCCGAGCCATGGAGCTTCAAAGTTACCTTCCTAGATGGACCTACTTCCTTTAACTCAGTCAGGGTACCACTGACAAACATAGAATTCACCCCTAACCCGCTATTTTCTGATCCAAAAGTTATCGCCTCAGGACGCACCAAAACCCTGACCTCGCCTCCAATAAGCTCCTTTTTAACCTCTACGGGACCAAACGGCGTGTCCACAGAAACAGATTGAGCGTAAGCCCGATACTCCAAAGTCTCACCCAAAAAAGTGGCACAGAATGCATTGGTTGGGCGCGAGTACAGGTCAGCTCCTGTTCCTTCTTGTAAAACCTCCCCAGTCCTCATGATGGCTATTCTGTCCCCCATTAAAAGCGCTTCCTCGGGATCGTGAGTAACCATCAAAGCAGTAGTGCCTAGCTCCTGGAGTAGATGCAAGGTATCACTACGCAGGGACTTTCTTAGATGCTGGTCGAGCCCTGAAAAAGGTTCATCCAAAAGAAGAATTTTGGGCCTAGGAGCAATAGCCCTTGCCAACGCAACCCGCTGCTGCTCTCCACCAGAAAGCATGTGCGGAAAATAGCTCCTAAACTCGGCCATGCCGACTTGCTCCAAAGCCAGTTTGGCTTTCTTAACTTGCTCGCCAACGGACAAGCCACCGAGCCCAAAGCGCACGTTCTCAAGTACACTAAGATGGGGGAAAAGCATGTAGTCCTGGAACATTAAACCGACTCCCCTAATCTCCGGTGCTACACTGCTATTTGCATCGGAAACCTTCTCACCATCAAAGAAAATTTCACCTCTCTGCAAACTCTCCAATCCAGCTGATAAACGAAGAAAAGTGGTTTTCCCACAGCCGGATGGACCCAAAAGACAGGTTATGGAACCAGCAGGCACTGACAAATTGACGTCATTAAGGACTTGTACTGCTCCGTAGGAATGGCTGACACCAGAAAATTGCAACCCAATTTCATTGTTAACCATCTTCATACCTAGCTTTAGTTACATACGAACCTGAAGTTTCAACAGATCGGCTTATTAAGATAATTGGGATCAAGCCGACAACTACAATAGTTACAGCATAACAAGAAGCAGCAGCCAGTGCCTCATCCGAGGCTAATTCATACGCCTTGACTGCCAGAGTGTCATAATTGAAAGGACGAAGAATTAAGGTTGCGGGCAATTCCTTCATAACGTCAACAAAAACCAATAGCGCCCCTGTCAGCAAACCCCCTGTAATTAGTGGCATGTGGACCATCGACAAACGTCGTCGCCAATTTGCGCCTAATGTTTGAGCCGCCGCATCCAAGTTAGGAGTCAACGACTCCATAGACGATTGGAGGGAATGCAATCCGAGCGCCATAAACCGGACCAAATATGCAAAGACAACCACTACTATCCCCCCAGTAAAGATTAAGCCGGTCGAAATGCCAAATGCGTTCCGCATGAAGTCATCAATTCTATAATCTAACCAAGCCATTGGGATCAAAACTCCAATGGCTATGACAGAGCCAGGAAACCCATATCCCAAACTAACGATGCGATAAAGCATGGTATTTAATGGCCCAGCCCCCAAGCGGGATGAATAAATCAAAAACAAAGCGAATGTCATAGCGAGAAAGGAAGTTAGCGTGGCCAAGGAAAAACTATTCAACAGGTGCTCAAAAAAACTACCCACCACCATGATTTCCCACGCAGGAAAACTTAAAAATAAGAGATACCCAGTCGGAAGTATGAATCCAAAAAAGACCGGTATAGAGCAGATAAAAGTAGCAATAATTCCCTTTAGACCAGCAAGCGCAACTTTTTCTTTTAAGTGACTACGCCCAGTAACTTGGTAGTACTTCGCCTGTCCTCTTGACCGGTGCTCAACCAATAATATGAGAAAAATTATGAGCAGCAACATTGAGGCTAATCTCGCTGCTCCCTCCGGAGAACCTAAGGCAAACCAGGTTCTGTAGACGCCTGTTGTGAAGGTATCGACTGCCAAATACTGAACCGCCCCAAAGTCGCTTAATGCCTCCATCAACATTAAAGCTAGCCCAGCTATGAGGCTGGGCCGTGCAAGAGGGAACGATATATCTTTGAGGATACCTTCGGACGACCGACCCAGAACTCGAGCACTTTCATCATAATTTCTAGCCTGCCCAACAAACGCGGTTCTACCAAGAAGGTAAACATAAGGATACAAAACAAATGACATCACAAAAATGGCACCCCCAATAGACCTCATTTCGGGAAACCAGTAATCGCCCTTATTCCAATCAAAAATATCACGAAGAGTTGTTTGGATGGGACCCGAAAATTCACATAGTCCTCCGTAACTAAAGGCGGTGGCGTAAGTAGGAACAGCCAGAGGCAATAAAAGAGCCCAGTGAAACAAACGCTGTCCAGGAAATTCAAAGTTAGCTGATAGCCAACCTGTCAAGGTTCCAACAGTCAAGCCTATCAGACCTACGCCTAAAGCCAAAAATACCGTATTGGTAATATAACGGACCAACACAGTATCTACCAAATGGCGCCAAACTTCTTCCATTGGGATAAAAAGATGAGAAAATATGACTACTGTGGGAAGACATAAAATTCCCGCTAGGAGCATAGAGCCCAAAGTAACCCCACTGCTCGAAAAAAATCTTTTCACTAAAAATCACCGTTAAAGGGCTGAACCGCAATTACTTCGATTTATTGTATTCATTTCCTAATAACGTAGCAAAGCCCACGGCAAAAACCACTTGATCGCTTAAAGAGCTACCTCCACCCCTGTTGATCAGCCAAGCGGACGGCTGCGCCATTAAATTCGCCAAGCTTAGCTGACGGAACACTATCTGCTCTAAACGAGCCCCAGTCAGAAACAATTTGGGATGGGGCAACCTCCGGATTTACCGGAAATTCATGGTTAAGATCCGCAAACAATTTTTGTCCCACCGGCCCACTTAAAAATTCTAGCAAGAAAACCGCCTCCGCCCTATTCCTGGAGTGAGCTGTAACTCCAGCTCCAGATATATTGACATGGGTTCCACGGTTATCCTGATTAGGGAAAAACATACCTACCGATCCCACAACTTGCCGATCCCGATCCGTTTCAGATGCAAGAAGCCGCCCATAATAGTAAGAATTTACAATCGCAACGTCAGCCTCACCGGCTGCAACTGCTCTAATCTGGTCAGTGTCTCCGCCTTGCGGCTTACGGGCCATATTAGCAACAAGGCCCCTTATCCACTTTCCGGCGCCCGCCGTTCCATGTGCAGAAATCATAGAAGCTATCAAGGACTGGTTATAGACATTGCTCGAAGAACGCACTATCACCCGACCCTTCCACCTAGCATCAGCAAGATCTTCATAGGTCGATAGCTCAGTTCTGCTCACTCGGTCTATGGAATATGCAATTACCCTAGCCCTAATGCTAAGTCCATACCATCTGCCATTCGGATCCCTATACCTACTCGGTATACGTTTTTCTAGGAGTTCTGAATCAAGTTCTTGGAATAAGCCGGCGGCAGTAGCGCGATGCAAATTAGCTACGTCTGAAGTAAGTAGGACATCGGCCGGAGAATTGCGCCCTTCAGCCTCCAGACGGGTCCGCAACTGATCGGCATCTCCCGTTAATAGGTTAACCTGGATTCCTGTCTCCTCAGTAAAAGCAGCAAGGACTGGGCCGATTAAGGCCTCCTTGCGTCCCGAATAAACATTCACTTCCTCTGCCACACTATCGGCGAGCGGGGCCCCGAGACAAAGCACTCCAAATATCCAAACAAAGCCCTTGAGAAACCATCTGCAATCCTTTTCCCTGTAACCAGACACCATTCAATACCTCATTTGATTTTCGCGACTAAGTCTCACTCGCAGTTTAGCTCGGCCCCTTACGACCCAGCAAGCATCGATTTGCTTATTAGGCCTCCAGCAATAACCAACTAAGTCAAATCAAAGCAGGAGGTTATTCAGGCTCTGGCTCAACGAAGGCCTCTTCATCGGGAAGAGCCGGTTCATCAGCGTCTAGGGTAGTCTCCACAGCAAGTAGTGGGGCGTTTTCGCGATCCAGTAGTCCCGCGGCACGCAACTCATCCACGTTGGGCAAGTCATCAATTTGTGCCAGACCAAAATGATTAAGAAAGCCATCAGTGGTTACCCAGGTGGCGGGCCGTCCAGGGGTGTTTCTGCGTCCTCTGGGCATTATCCACCCTGCAGAGAAAAGTATGTCGAGAGTTCCTTTACTGACCGAGACACCCCGGATTTGTTCAATTTCTATCCGTGTTACCGGTTGATGATAAGCTATTATTGATAAGGTCTCTATGGCTGCTCGCGAGAGCTTCCTCTCCACCTCCGCCTCCCGATGCAATACATGAGATAAGTCGGAAGAAGTCCGAAACGCCCAACCACCAGCGACTTGTATTAGATTTATGCCTCGGTCTCGGTACTCCCCACTGAGCGTCTCAATAATAGCCGGTAGGTTGGCCCCACTATCTAAATACTCTGCCAATTGCAGCTCCGACAATGGGCCTTTCGAAGCAAATAATAATGCCTCCACTACGCGCAGATCTCTATTTTTATCATCCATTTTGTTCAGTTCTCGATTGCCTTGCGCGAACATATATTGGCCCAAACTTTGCTGACTGTTGCATCTCTATTTTCCCTTCTTTGGCAAGTTCTAGCGAGGCGGCAAATGTTGAGGCTAGAGCTGACCTAGCAACTAGATTATCTAGAAGATCAATGGGCAAAAATTCTTTAAGGTTCTGCCACTTAAGTGTTTGGCCTAGAAGGCTTGAAAGTCTTTGTACCGCCGCTTCTACCGAAAAAATAGAGCTCGGCTCAATGGACATCTTGGAGAGAACCCCACGGCGTCTATGAGCAGTGTACGAGGCTAGCAATTCATGAAGAGAGGCCTCATAAAAAGGTCGGTAGACTAGCTTCATTTCTTCCGGATCCCCACGACAAAACACGTCTCGCCCTAATATATTTAATGTGAAGAGACGTTGCCCCGCATCTCTCATCGCGTCTAGACGGCGCAACTGACGAGCAAGAGCTTCCGCTAGCACCTCTGCGCTTTCTTCCTCTTTAGCATCTTCCTTCGGCAAT
>CACETT010000006.1 GCA_902562525.1 uncultured Alphaproteobacteria bacterium | reverse complement strand
AGTAACCCTGGTGACTGGACCCACCCATGAACCCGACCCGCCAGGCGCCACAATAGTAAGGATAACGACTGCCAAGGAAATGATGGAAGCCTGTCTGAATTGTCTTCCGGTGGATGTTGCTGTTTGTGCTGCCGCAGTCGGCGACTGGCGAATAGAAGCGACCGCCGAGAAGAAAATTAAACGAGGAGGCAATGCCAAGACTTTTGACCTGGTAGAAAACGCGGATATTCTCAAACACATCAGCGCAGAGAACCAAAACCGCCCGGAACTCGTCGTAGGGTTTGCGGCTGAAACTGAAAATGTTATCGAAAACGCCACCAACAAACGGGCAGCTAAGGGCTGCGACTGGATTATAGCTAACGACGTTTCAAACGGAACAAAGGTTTTTGGTGGAATAGATAACAAAGTCCATTTAATTGATCATTCAGGCGCAGAGGAATGGCCACAAATCAGTAAAATTGCCGTTGCTGATCGTTTGGCTAAGAAAATTGTCAGCCAGCTGAAAAGCAATAAACGCTTATGATGAAATCAGCCGCCCTAACGATTGCCATTAAGCGTTTACCTAATGCCCTAAATAATCTTTGCCCCACCTACATGACAGAAGGCAGCGCGGGGATGGACCTAGAAGCTGCTCCAGACAAACCCATAACCCTGAACCCAATGTGCAGAGCAAAAGTTCCAACTGGCTTCGCTATCGCCCTTCCGGACGGTTATGAAGCTCAGGTCCGGCCGAGATCAGGGCTAGCTCTCAAGGAGGGAATAACTGTGCTTAACAGCCCCGGCACCATAGATTCGGACTACAGAGGGGAAATCAATGTAATTTTGGCAAATTTTGGTGACAAGGCTAAGACAATCGAGCGAGGCATGCGAATTGCCCAGCTCGTCATCGCGCCGGTTACGCACGTGCTATGGCAAGAGATTGAAACCCTACCAAAAAGCATCCGGGATGCCAGGGGCTTCGGATCAACTGGGGCTAGCTCAAAAGACAACCAATATGCAAAAAAATAACTCCGCAAGCAGCTCCGTTCGCTTAACTGCCCCGCAGATAGAAAGGTATGCCCGGCATATTGTCCTCCCCGAAGTTGGGGGCATTGGGCAAACGAAACTTATAAACTCAAAAGTGCTTGTCGTCGGGGCCGGGGGCCTAGGGTCTCCAGCAGTAATGTACCTAGCCGCCGCAGGTGTTGGAAAAATTGGCGTAGTTGACGACGATATTGTTGACGTTTCCAACCTTCAAAGGCAAATACTTCATACTACGGCAAGGCTTGGAATGCCCAAGGTTGACAGTGCAAAATGCAGTGTCAAAGAACTGAATCCTGAAATTGAGATAGTGCCTCATTCCGAACGGCTTAACGTCCAAAACGTGCGTCAGCTATTATCTAGTTATGACTTGGTTCTTGATGGCAGTGATAACTTCTCAACTCGCTTTTTGCTCAATGATGCGTGCTATTTCTCATCTAAAACTCTAATTTCCGCAGCCATTCTTCGCTTTGAAGGGCAGGTAGCTACCTATAAACCCTACCTCGGCACGGGAAATCCATGTTACCGTTGCATATTTCCTGCACCACCTCCAACTGGTTTAATCCCATCCTGCTCAGAAGGAGGGGTCTTCGGAGCCCTCGGAGGAGTTGTGGGCTCCACCCAGTCTCTAGAAGCACTCAAGGAACTACTGGGAATAGGGAACAGCCTCTCTGGCTACCTGCTGATCTATGACGGCCTCGATACAACTTGGCGCAAGGTAAGGGTTAAACCAGACCCAAACTGTCCCCTGTGCGGAAAGCGCCCACGAATTACAGATCTATCGGAGCATTCTGAGTAAAATCATATGAGTAAACCAAAAACTCTCTCCATTATCGCATTTTCTAGTGACTTTGGAAAAATTCACTATGCTCTCGCAACTGCAGCAGCAGCCGTTGCTACTAACATGAACGTGACTATTATGTTCACAATGGGCGCAATTCGAGCAGTGACGGTAGATAGCTCTGGGGTTCCAGGTTGGGGGGTATTCACTAACGCAAAGACAAAGACTGAGGGCTTTGGTCAGGATGAAATAAATCAAAGTAAGGGAATAGCCGGATTCGAAGAATTATTTACAGCATGTAGTTCCATGGGCGTTAAATTCCTTATCTGCGAAATGGGGCTAAAGGCTGAGGGTATCCAAGCAGAAGAATTGAGAAAAGATGTTCACTTCGAACCCGGCGGCCTTGTGACTTTCCTTAACAGCGCCGACGCGGAAGGCAATATCGTCTTCATCTAATCTCGCCGTTGCCAAGGCGCCATCAGCAGTAATTTATGACGGGCAGTTACCCCAAATTTTATTCGATGAGCTTAGCAATAACCCTGTCTGGCGGTCTATGCCCGTCAACAAAGGTGCGAATGTTGATTAGGACCTTCTCCCCCATATCAACCCTTCCTTCGATAGTAGCGGAACCCATGTGAGGCAAAAGAAGTACATTACTTAACTCTTTTAGCTGCTTGTTAATAGCCGGTTCGTGCTCAAAAACATCAAGGGCAGCCCCAGCTAATTTCCGCTGCTTCAGCATGGCAGCAAGCGCGGCCTCATCCACTACCTCTCCGCGAGATGTGTTGACCAGATATGCATCTGGCTTCATTAACGACAAACGGCCAGTGGAAAGCAAATGATAAGTGGCTGGAGTTCGGGGACAGTTAACAGAAATTATGTCCATGTGAGCCAACATCTGATCAAGGCTCTCCCAATACGTTGCCGCTAGCTCCTCTTCGGCACTGATTGGGAGTCTATTGCGGTTATGATAATGAATGGAAAGACCAAAGCCCTGTGCCCGCCGGGCCACCGCTGTTCCTATCTGGCCCATCCCTATAATCCCTAAGCGCTTTCCCCAAATCCGATGCCCAAGCATTGTGTTGGGTCCCCAGCCTTCCCATTGATTAGATGATACTAGTCTTTCCCCCTCTACCACACGGCGAGGTACAGCAAGTATCATTGCCATAGTCATATCCGCCGTGTCCTCTGTCAAAACTCCGGGTGTGTTTGTAACTACAATACCTCTCCTCTGGGCAGCCTCTAGATCGATGTTATCTACACCGACACCAAAATTTGCAACGAGTTTTAGCTGATCACCGGCATGCTCAAGCACCTCTGCATCGATCCGATCAGTAACGGTCGGCACTAAAACATCTGCTTTCACCACAGCGGCTAAAAGCTCTGACTTGGACATTGGGCCATCTGGATCTCGAAGCTCTGCATGAAATAACTCCTTCATTCGCGCTTCTATCCGCTCTGGAAGTTGCCGGGTTACAACCACCCTTGGATCTTTCAACATTTAGTTTACGACCATTTCTGTTAAAAATTCCCAGTCTAAGCTGGTTAATATTATAGCTACCAGTCTATAATTGTTTTCATACTCAGTCTTCTAATTCAAGCATAACAGCTAAAACCCATTATGACGTCTGACATTTTCCCAAAGAAACTCCAGAATCTAGCTTTAGCTTTAATTTTTAGTGGTCTGGTCTTTGTTTCACCACGGCACTCGGATGCAGAGAGTGGGCTACCGATCCCTCGATTCGTAAGTCTTAAAAATGAGAGGGTTTATGCGAGAGCAGGTCCGGGTGATCAATACCCAATAAACTGGGTATATCTCCGCAAGGGCTTTCCAGTCGAAGTCGTCGACGAATTCGACCACTGGAGGCTAATTAGGGATGTAGACAACGTAGAAGGCTGGATTCATAGCGTGATGTTGTCAGGAAAGCGGTTTGCTATCGTTTTAGAAAGAGAAAATTTGAAGGATCAGCTTAAACTCCATCGGAAGCCGGAACCATCATCTGCGGCAATAGCAAAAATCCAGGCAGGAGCATACGGCAAACTTCTCGACTGCACAAAGACCTGGTGCCGCATCCAGTTTGAACCCTACCGCGGTTGGGTCAGGCGGGATCAAATATGGGGGGTTTATCCAAGCGAAAAGCTGACTAGATGACTGGGACCAGAGAATCTTTCTTATACCGCCTCAAAATCGCGCGCCAGTTCATTTCGCACTTCTTTATCTAACTTTGATACGTGGGCGTAACCAGGGTGGTCAATTTGCAGCGTGACCGAACCAAAACCATTAAGAAAAGACGTTGCCTGATCGTCCGTAAAAGGAAAGTGGACAAATTGCACGGATGAGACCTTCCGGTCTGATCGTGTTTGGCCCACCTCCTCCTCAACTAAGCCAAATATCCGTTGCCCCGCCACAGTGAGAATAATCGTCTTTTCTACACCGCCCAGGCTTGTCAGCAGGCGTGTTCTCTCACCTGGATCCTCTACTTCAAACATGAGCGTTGCCACTAATTCTCGACCTTTGGGAATCAACGGATTGTAAGCCGCCAGCTCACCCGGCAGTTGTGCATCCCCACCCCCCTCGATCCAAAGCATTTCATGCACCTGAAACCACATAGTCTCATAACTCTCAAAATAAAAGGTGGCCCATGGTCCTACGCCTATCCGTCGCCTTCGTTTTGTGGGTATTAGTTTTCTTCTAAGCTCTGCTCTTGTCTTTCCAAACTCCGACATGGGCATTACGTCTTTAAGCAGAATTTCCTTTCTAGTCATGTTTGTTAGCTTACCTCCTCGATTCCACAGGCTTTAGCAAACAATTCTATAGGGTGACCAAAGTTGCTTTGTAACTGCTCATCAGGATTGAGCTTTTCAATCCCCTGGCGGAGATGATCGCAAGCGAGGGGACATTCAGAGGCCACAAATGAGCTTCCCTTTTGCATTGCCTGGCGGGCTGCAGTTCGCCCAGTCTTGATAGCTGTATCAAAATTAGCCTGTTTCACGCCCCAAAGACCGCCGTGCCCCGAACAACGTTCCACAACCGTGAGGCCCAGATCAGGGATTAGGCGCAACATTTCCGCCCCTTTGACGCCCATGTTTTGAGCACGAGAATGGCACGCTAATTGCAGGGTTACATCCTCATTTAAACTCTCCAACTCTACCCCCAATCCTTCATTTTTAGCTATATCAACTATATATTCGGATAAGTCAGTTGTGTTGGTACTCACTAAACGCACCATTGGATCTTCCGGCAATATCAAAGGCCACTCAAACTTTAGCATAAGTGCGCAACTTGGCACTAGGGCTACTACGGAGTAACCCTTTTCTATCCAACCGACGAGCTCGCGGGTAACACTCTGGGCATTGGCGCCAACTGCTCCGAGGTCGCCCCTTTCCAACTGGGGCATTCCGCAACAGCCAGGATAGACAACCTCCGACTCAACACCATTTAAAGCAAGCACCTTCCGAAATAGTTCACAGATCCTAGGATTGTTATAGTTTACGAAACATGTGGAAAATATAATCACTTTCCGACCAAAAGCGGGAGCCCCAGTGTTGGCTTCAAACACCTTCGCCTGGCTTCTCTCAGATAGCCTTCTACTAAAATATTTCGGCAAGCTCGCGTCACGGTGAATAGAGATTAGCCATTCCATAATCAGTCGGCTAGTTCTATTCCCAGTGCGAGTAAACCAGTTAACAAGCCACCAGATTGGCGTCGCAAACCGGGCATTGCGATCAGTTTTTGCCAGCTCCCTATCTATGAGAGACCCAGACCCCTTAGAATTCTGTATGGCCCTGTACCGGACGACTAAGTGGGGAAAGTCGAGGTTAAATTCGTGGGGAGGGACATATGGGCACGTAACCATGAAGCACATGTCACAAAGGGTACAAGCGTCCATGACCTCCCCGAAGTCGGATGCCACCACCCCATCGACTTCCCCGGTCTCGCCAGAGTCAACCAAGTCAAATAATCGCGGGAAACTCGCACACAAATTGAAACAACGTCTACATCCATGACAAATGTCAAATACCCGACGAGCCTCCAACTCAAACTTAGCCTCATCAAGATAATCTTGCTGATCAAAGCCGTGCGGATTTCTCACTGGCGCCCCAAGGCCACCTTCCATACGTAGATCCCTAGATATTAAAGCTTCACTTCAAACCAGCAGAGCCTAAGAGAAAACAAATCTCTTTGGCCAGACCCAACCCAGATTATCCCAATCCATCAAGGGATTTTTGGAACCTGCCAGCATGAGATTTCTCAGCTTTAGCCAAAGTCTCAAACCAATCAGCAATTTCCTCGAAGCCCTCTTCGCGGGCCGCTTTAGCCATACTAGGATACATATCTGTGTATTCATGGGTCTCGCCCGCAACCGCCGCCTTTAAATTGTCTGCTGTGGTTCCGATTGGTTGGCCAGTTGCCGGATCGCCAGTCTCAGTTAGAAACTCGAGATGCCCAAAGGCATGGCCGGTTTCCCCTTCAGCTGTAGAACGAAACACAGCCGATACATCATTAAATCCCTCTACATCTGCTTTTTGGGCAAAAAACAAATACCGCCGGTTAGCCTGTGACTCGCCCGCAAAAGCGTCTTTTAGATTCTGTTCAGTTTTAGTTCCCGCTAAACTCATGATAAAAAATTCCCTTCTCAAAAAATTAGCAACGTCAACCACAGCCAAATAGCACGGAAGTTATGCCAGTGATCCTGCCACAATATGCAACTCCTTCACGGCCCAGTCAATATTTCTAGAATTATTCTAAACTTATACAGTCTGGCGATTTCTATTTTATCCGTATCACAACATCAATTTGACTAACGGAAGTCCCTCGGGGTAGGTCCGGGATGCCCCTGACCTCTAACTTCCCGGGATCTACATCAACTAGCTCGCCCGTTTGCTCCCTGAGCAAATGATGGTGGTGACTCACATTCGTGTCAAAATATCGACGCCCAGCATCTACAACCACCTCACGCAGCAACCCGGCCCGCGTAAACGAATGGAGGCTGTTATAGACTGTAGCCAGTGCCATTCGCAATCCGCAGTCGTTAGCTTCTTGGTGCAGGACTTCCGCGGTGACATGCCGATTTTTCCTTCCGAACAGCAGGCTTGCCAAACCTAGCCTTTGCCGGGTCGGTCGGATATCAGAGTCCTGAAGCAGAGCCTTAGCGTCAAAAAGTTCGTCTGAAGAAATCATTCCAATTCCACGTGTTTTGACGTCCAGTGTGACAGTTGGGGTCCAACACAGCAAGGGGGCTAAATCCAGACCAAAGGATTAAACTCTAATTCTATTTTAGCCCGTAGCTTAACGTCCGCGGGGGGTCACCCCTACTATGTTGTTGCCGTTGTCAACGTGATGCACCTCGCCTGTAACTCCAGAAGACAACTCACTCAATAGGTATAAGCTGGTATTAGCAACATCGTTCGACTGGAGATCCCGCCGCAGAGCCGAATTCTGGCGAGCCCAGCGATGTATAGCTCGTCCCGCACCTATCGCGGCTCCTGAGAGAGTGCGCATCGGGCCAGATGAGATAGCATTAACCCGTATACCTTCCGAACCCAAATCGGCGGCAAGGTAACAAATACTTTGCTCAAGTGCAGCCTTGGCCACGCCCATAACATTGTAACTGGGCACCACATGACGGGACCCCTCAAACGTATATGTAACCAAACTCGCGCCAAAATTTGCCATGGATGCCGCTCTCCGCGCTACACGGGTAAAAGAGTAACAGGACACCAACAGGCTATTCAGCATATTCTCACGACTTGCATCGACATACCTACCCTTAAGTTCATTTCGATCGGAGAAAGCAATAGCATGGACCACAAAATCTATACTCTTCCAACGCTCCGCAATGGAATCGAATGCCGAGTCGATTTCATCGCCATCCGCTACGTCACAAGGAACTGTGATTTCTGCTCCAACACTCTCAGCAAGGGGAACAACCCTTCGGGCCATGGCATGATTTTGGTAGGTGAAAGCGAGCCGCGCTCCGGCGCGGCTGGCGGCCTCGGCTGCAGTCCAAGCTATGGAACGATCATTAGCCACGCCCATAATGAGGCCTTTTTTGCCCTTTAACAATTGGCTTAAAGAGCCGTTCACCGGATGGAACCGCCGTCTAGCCTAGCTAGGTTTCAAAACGGGAAAAGGTAAGCGACACATTTGTCCCACCGAATCCAAAGCTGTTAGACATAATTGTCTCAAGATCCACGCCCTCTTTTAGCTCCACCACTAGTGGCATATCTGCTGCCTCAGGCTCTAGCTTATCCACATTCGCCGAAGCTGTAATAAACCCCCCTTCCATCATCAGGAGAGAGTAAATCGCCTCGTGAACCCCCGTCGCACCAAGAGAATGACCAGTCAAAGACTTAGTCGAACTAAAATATGGCACTTCGTTCCCATCTCCGAAAACTTCCTTAATAGCGCCCAACTCCTTTTTATCCCCTACTGGCGTTCCAGTCCCATGAGTGTTTAGATAATCAATCTTAGCCCCACTGCTAGGCAACGCCATCCTCATACAGCGCACAGCCCCCTCGCCCGAAGGTTGAACCATGTCAAAGCCATCCGAAGTCACCCCATAACCGGTTAGTTCACCGTAAATTTTTGCTCCGCGTGCGATCGCTCTTTCTGCATCCTCCAAAACCACCACTCCGCCGCCACCCGAAATTACAAATCCATCCCTATCAATATCATACGGCCGGGAGGCTTTGGTCGGCGTACCATTGTACTTTGACGACAAGGCAGGCATTGCATCAAAAAGAACCGACAAACTCCAGTGGAGCTCCTCGCCGCCACCCGCGAATACCACGTCTTGCTTACCCAACTGTATGAGCTCAGCAGCGTGCCCAATACAATGAGCGCTGGTCGCACACGCCGAGCTTATGGAGTAGCTATGCCCCTTTATTTTGAATGGTGTAGCAAGCGTCGCTGAATTCGTGCTGGACATCGTGCGAGGCACCATGAAAGGGCCAACTTTTTTTGACTCCCTTTTTTCCCTGAGGATGTCAGCAGCATCCACTAGATTCTTTGTCGATGGACCGCCAGATCCCATAACCATTCCCGTCCGGGGGTTTGAAACCTCCGTGCTCTCTAGACCTGCATCTTTTATTGCCTGGTCCATTGCCAAGTAATTATATGCAGCCCCATCGCCCATAAATCGACGCAGCCTTCTATCCATTGCTGCATCCAAATCAATATCCAAGGAGCCGTGCACATGGCTCCTAAAGCCCATAGCCGCATATTCTTTGGCGAAGGCTATACCAGAGCGCCCCTCGCGAAGCGACTCTAGTACTTCGGTTTTGTTGTTTCCGATGCTGGAAATTACACCCAATCCAGTTATTACTACACGCCGCACCATTTACGCCCCTGCCCCAACGCCATCCATAGAACCAAACAAACCTACGCGAAGGTTCTCAGCCCCATAGATTTTCTTTCCGTTTAACAAAACTGCACCGTCGGCTATGCCCAAAACTAATTTGCGATTAATGACACGCCTAATGTCTATCTCATAAGTAACTGTGGCTTCAGCAGGCAAGACTTCTCCAGAAAATTTAACCTGCCCAACACCGAGAGCCCTGCCGCGCCCCGGCAAACCTAGCCATCCAAGGTAAAAGCCTAAAAGTTGCCACAGTGCATCTAACCCTAAACATCCAGGCATTACCGGATCATTGGGGAAGTGACAATCAAAAAACCACAAGTCTGATCGCAATTTCAATTCAGCGGTCGCCTGGCCCTTAGAATGAGCCCCTCCCTCATTTGCTATATTGGAAATGCGATCAAACATGAGCATCGGCGGCAAGGGCAACCGCGCGTTGCCTGGACCGAAAAGCTCGCCGCGGGCACATCTCAGAAGGTCGGTTAGTTCATAACAAGATTTTTGCCAGTCCAACGTCAATATTCCATACGTTCCATTAACAATGCCTCAACCACTTTCTAACTACTTCTTAACCTCTAATAACGCCCCAGGGGACTGGATGCCATACTACATGAATCCACCCCACTAGAAAAGGCGCCCGGCTATGCTTAACCATCACTCGTCATGCAATCTCTTCTCCTGTTTCTTGATCTACCGCTTTCATACTCAAACGAACTTTGCCCCGATCATCGATGGCAAGCACCTTAACTTTTACCTCATCACCCTCTTTAATTACATCTGTCACAGACGGCACTCTCTCTGCGGACAATTCACTTATATGAACCAGACCATCGCGATTACCAATAAAATTCACGAAAGCCCCAAAGTCCACGGTCTTAACCACTGTTCCGTCGTACACCACCCCAACCTCAGGCTCTGCAACTATGTCCTTTATCCAATCTAGCGCCGCTGCACTAGCCTCTGAGCTGGTAGCTGCAACTTTGATTGTGCCCTCATCATCTATGTCTATTTTGGTTCCAGTCTCTTCGGTTATTTCCCGAATAACCTTCCCTCCCTGTCCTATCACTTCCCGGATTTTATCCTTAGGAATCGTAATTGTTGTAATACGTGGAGCATGTTCGTTAACAGTTTCTCGAGAACTATCAATCGATTTGGACATCTCCCCAAGAATATGCATTCGACCATCACGAGCCTGGCAAAGGGCTGCCTCCATCACTTCTTCCGTAATCCCAGTAATCTTTATATCCATCTGTAGAGAGGTAATTCCTGAATCAGTTCCGGCAACCTTGAAGTCCATATCGCCTAAATGATCCTCATCGCCCAAAATATCGCTAAGGACAACAAAGTCATCTGCCTCCTTGATTAGACCCATAGCGATGCCAGCAATCGGCCTCTCAACAGGAACGCCCGCATCCATCAAGGATAGTGAACTCCCACACACAGTCGCCATAGACGAAGAGCCATTCGACTCTGTTATCTCCGAGACTACCCGCACAGTATAAGGAAACTCTGCTTTCTCAGGCATAAGCGGCCGGAGAGCTCGCCAGGCCAATTTACCATGCCCTATTTCCCGCCTTCCTGGGGACCGAAGAAAAGAGGCCTCTCCAACCGAATACGGTGGAAAATTGTAATGAAGCATAAAGTGTTCTCGGTACTCACCCTCCAAAGCATCAATTATTTGCTCGTCCTGACCAGTGCCCAGAGTTGTCACCACCAGGGCTTGGGTTTCCCCACGGGTAAATAGTGCCGAACCATGGGCCATTGGCACAACGCCAACTTCAGCGCTTATGGGACGAACTGTCTTTGTATCGCGGCCGTCAATACGTTGGCCATTAGTGAGTATTTGCTTTCGCACGATGCCTTTCTCCAATTTCTTAGCGGCATCTAAAACTTTTGTATCGTCCATATCTTTATCGACCGCTGCCTGGAGCAACTTGGATTTAACTTCTTCTAACTTCTCCACACGCACCTGCTTACTTGTTTCTTCATATGCCGCTCGGAAGTCTTTCTCGAATGGAGCCACAAGCTCTTGCATAACCCCCTCGCCCTTATCTACTTCAGGCAAATCCCATGGTTCCTTGGCACAAGCCTCAGCTAAATCAATGATAGCATCGATTACAGGCTGCATCTCTTTATGCCCAAACGTAACTGCGCCCAACATTGTCTCCTCAGACAATTCCGCTGCCTCCGACTCGACCATTAGAACGCCCTCCTTTGTACCCCCCAAGACCAAGTCTAGCTTGCTTTCCGCCAGTTGCGCTGGATTTGGATTCAGGAGATATTCGTCCTCAACATAGGCTACACGGATACCGGCTATGGGCCCCAGGAAGGGTATTCCCGAAATCGTTAAGGCTGCCGAGGCCCCCACCATAGCAACTATATCGGGATCATTATCCAGATCATGGGCAAGCACAGTACAAATAACTTGGGTCTCATTTCGAAAACCTTCTGCGAACATCGGCCTAATGGGCCTATCTATAAGTCGGGATGTTAACGTTTCCTTCTCATTAGGTCGCCCCTCTCGCTTGAAGAATCCCCCAGGAATTTTCCCTGCAGCAAAGGCTTTTTCCTGATAGTTGACAGTAAGGGGGAAAAAATCCACTCCCGGCTTCGCCGCCCTCTGTGCTACTGCCGTGCAAAGCACTGTGGTATCGCCGTAAGTTGTCATTACGGCACCGTCTGCCTGGCGAGCTATGCGGCCTGTTTCAAAAACAAGAGGTCTCCCTCCCCACGATATTTCTTTACGATGAACATCAAACATTTGATAACTCCTTCCCTAAACCCAGACTGGCCCCACGCCAAAAATCTGGCCAACTCCTGCAACAAACGGTGCCCCTGTCGGGCTTGCAGGCTAGTTTTTTTAATCCTCAATTCAGATACACACTCGGACTAGACGCCATGCGAATGCATCTTTTTATCTTACCTGCGTAGACCGAGCTTTTCGATCAGCTTTTGGTATCTCTGATCGTCCTTCTTCTTAAGGTAGTCCAAAAGCCTTCGCCGCTTGCTCACCATCATTAATAATCCCCTCCGGGAATGCACGTCCTTCGTGTGCGTTTTAAAATGGCTCGTGAGATTAACAATTCTCTCAGTAAGAACAGCCACCTGGACCTCAGGTGAACCTGTGTCCTCAGACTTTTGCCCAAATTCTCCGATCAGTTCACTTTTCCGCTCAGCGGTAATAGACATATTTAAACCCCAACTCTTTCATCAACATTCATTCAGGCCGCATAATTGAACACGCGCCGCGGCCTTATCTCTCCCTTCGCGAAATCAACCAAAGCCACTGGCCGGTCTGCCAAAATAGCGCACATCACAGCTGGGGCTTCAACCCGCACCCCACCACTAGTTGGGGCAGCTGTCAAAACCACTGCTTGGCCCTGTCGTAGCCGAGCTGCCTGGTCTGGATCAACACAAAAAACCGGTACCCCCGGCAATCCCTCCGCTAAAGGCAGAAGTCGTCCAGCAAGGTCCTTAATATCCTTTAGCTCCTCCAATTGGGCAAGAGAAATCGCAGCCTCTAAATCAAACGCTCCCACCCCTAACCTTCGCAACTGCGTTACATATCCCTCAGTACCTAGGGCTTTCCCTAGGTCGCGGGCTATGGACCGCACATAAACCCCTTTACCACACTTCAACCTAAATGCGGCAGAATCTCCATTTAGGACTTCCAACAACTCAAGCTTCTTCACCGTCACCTGGCGTTCAGCCAAGGCCACAGGCCGCTTTGCTCTAGCCAACTGATATGCCCGTTTACCGTTCACTTTAATAGCAGAATAATCTGGGGGGCGCTGAAAAATCTCTCCCTGAAAACTAGCCAAAGCAGACCGTATATCCCTCTCTTTGGGTCGCACTTTACTTCGTCTAATCATTGCGCCTTCTGCATCATCAGTATCCCGAGCCTCTCCCCACTGCACCACAAATTCATAAGTCTTTACCCCCTCTACTAAAAAAGGGATTGTTTTCGTTGCTTCCCCAAGTGCTACCGGGAGAAGACCCGTCGCAATGGGATCAAGTGTCCCGGCGTGCCCAGCCTTACGGAGCCGAAGCACTGATCGCACCCTGCTAACAACCTGAGATGATGTCCACCCTTTGTCTTTGTCGACAAGTAGCCAGCCATGCCTTTGTGTCCGATTTCCTCGCGAACTCTCTGACCCACCCATACTAGTTAGACGCCTCATCTTCATAGGCGGGCTGAGAGGTTAAATCCTTACGAACCTTGGGCCGGTGTAAAATATCAGCTATGTGGTCGGATTCGGCTACACTGGGATCGACCTTAAAAAAGAATTTAGGAACATGCCTCAACCTTACGGCCTTGCTGACACGCACCTTTAGATAGGGCGTGGCGCGCCTCAGGCCTTCCAACAAAGTTTTAGAGTCGAATTCCCCAAAAACAGATACGTATACGGTTGCAACCTTCAGGTCGGGGGTCAGCCTAACTTCAGAAATTGTTATCGGAGTGCCTTCCAGGCCAGGATCCCGCAGCTCCCCTCGCAAAAACACATCCCCCAAAGCATGGCGCAAAAGTTCACCCACCCTAAACCGCCGGTGCTTTGTTTCCCTATCATTAAATGGACTCTGCTGATTCACAGCGGCCACCAACCAAATTAAGAGTCAGTAATAGAGCGAGCAACCTCTTGAGCCTCAAACAACTCAATAACATCACCCTCCTTGATGTCCTGATACCTATCAATTCCGATACCACACTCAAGACCTTCCTTGACTTCCCGGACATCATCCTTATGGCGCTTCAAGGTCGACATTTTACCCTCGTGAATTACCACGCTGTCCCTCACCAAACGCAAATGTGCCCCTTGTCGCGCAAGGCCTTCCGTAATCTCACATCCAGCAACTTTGCCCACCTTAGAAACAGCAAACACCTCCTTAACCCGAGCATAGCCCAAAGTGTTTTCCACCACCTTTGGTGCCAAGAAACCTGACATCACCTGTCCAACCTCCTCCAGCAACTCGTATATGATGGAGTAGTAACGAAGCTCCACCCCATCGCGGCGGGCTAAGTTACGAGCCGGAGAATCAGCCCGAACATTGAAACCAATAGCTATCGCTCCAGACGCAGAAGCTAAGGAAACATCAGACTCAGTGATGCCGCCTACACCTGATAGAAGGATATGAGCCGAAACCTCGTCAGTCTCTAGACTCGTAATGCTGGCCTGAATCGCTTCAAGCGACCCATGGGTATCGGCCTTAACAACCAACGGCACTTGTTTTGCCTCCCCGGCATCAATATCGGAAAACATCTGCTCAACCGTACCCCGCCGCGCGGCCAGGGCGCGTTGGTCTCTTGTCAAATTACCCCGATATTCTGTCACCTCCCGTGCTCTAGCTTCATCAGAAACCACAACCACTTCGTCTCCTGCGCTAGGCATACTATTTAATCCTAACACCTCTGCAGGCTGTGAGGGGCCCGCGCTATCAATGGCATCTCCCCTATCATCGTTTAACGCACGAACTCTCCCCCAGGAGTCGCCCACGACCAGGATATCACCTTGGCTTATGGTCCCCCTTTGCACAAGCACCGTGGTCACAACTCCCTTACCGCGCTCCAACCGCGCCTCAATTGCCACACCCTCACCAGACCTAACTGGGTTAGCCTTCAGCTCCATTAGTTCGGCCTGCAAATGAATGGTTTCAATCAACTTATCCAAATTTGCGCCGTTCTTCGCTGAAATCTCGATGGATAACACATCGCCCCCAACGTGCTCTAGTATTACGTTATGCTGCAATAATTCATTGCGGACCTTATCCGGATTAGCATCCGGCAAGTCAATTTTGTTGATAGCAACAATTATTGGTACCTGTGCTGCCTGGGCATGCTGAATAGCTTCAATGGTCTGAGGCATTACACCATCATCTGCTGCCACTACTAAAACAACTATATCAGTGGTGTTTGCCCCTCTTGCACGCATTTGACTAAAGGCTGCATGTCCAGGAGTATCTATCAGTGTTATTTTTCTTCCATCCTCATTTATAATTTGATACGCGCCAATGTGCTGAGTTATTCCCCCGGCCTCGCCGGCCACCACATCACTGTTCCGCAAGACATCTAATAATGAGGTCTTCCCGTGATCAACGTGCCCCATTATTGTCACTATGGGCGGCCGAGGGATCATCTCGGCAGACTCGTCTGCGTCTCCCTTTAGACCTACTTCCACGTCAGCCTCACTTACCCGCTTGACCTTATGACCAAATTCGTCCACTACCAGTTCTGCTGTATCGGCTTCCAGAACTTCGTTAATGGTAGCCATAAGCCCCATCTTCATAAGGACCTTAACAACCTCAGCGCCACGAACGGCCATTCTACTTGCAAGCTCTTGAACGGTGATAGCCTCTGGAATGGTAACCTCCCGAACTATCTTCTGTAACGCTGCCGGCTCTTCAGCGCTTCGCTTCTCACGCTCCCTGGCGCGACGTACAGACGCTAAACTACGCTGCCGCTCCTCCTCGTTCAGGGCCTGGGACACGGTCATTTTTCTCGCTCTTCTATTTCCTCTAACGCCTTGGCGCCCTATAGATAGACGACGCCCGTCCCCTTTCCGTTTGCCCTTACCACCGCGCCCCTCGTCTTCGGTATCGCTGTCCCCTTCTTTACCACGCCCTGCTGGTCGACCCTCGCGCGCTGGCTCTTTTGCATCGGCCACCTCTGATTTCCCTGAAGGAGGACTAGGAGCACTCGGCGTGCTCTCGATAGCTTCCAAAGAAGCTGCGTCTGCTTTTGAGTCCTGTTCATCCTCAACACGCTGCTCTGCCTCGTCTGCCAGCGGCCCTTCGTCAATCAATACCGACGGTTCCGCAATAGGAGCTTCGTCTTGATTTGGATCCTGATTTGCTCCTTCCTTGACCTCAATCTCCGCTTTCAAGGCCCCTTCCACTGCGCGCGCCCGTGCAGCTTTTTCCTCTACAGTGAGCTGCTGAACTGCTTTTTCTTCTTCCAAGTGTGCTGCGGGGATCGGCTCGATGTTTGGGGGGGCAAACCCCTCAGTCGTGGGCGGAACTTCAGTCATGTTACCTGCCTGGCCCCGCTGGAATGTTCGCTTCTTCTTTTTTTCTACCTGCACCGTCTTAGTCCGCCCGTGAGAAAAGCTTTGCCTCACCTGGCCGCTCTCGACAGTCTTTTTGAGCTCTAGACGACCGGGCCGATTAAGCCCTAACGGTTTTTTGGCGTCTTGCTCATCAGCACTTTGTGGTTCGTTATCTGTCATTGCATTATTTATTTTCTTCAGAATCGCTGGATGTCACTGATACATCATCATCGTCAAACCAGTGGGCCCTGGCTGCCATAATAATATCATTCGCTTCATCAGCCGATAAATTTGCCTCGCCAACAAGCTCCCTTAACTCATCACTTGCTAAGTCCGCTAAGTCATCTAAAGTTTTGACGTTGTTTTCCCCTAGCGGGATGATCATCGCTGGTCTCACTCCCTTTAGCGCAGAAACAGCATCTGTAACACCCAACTCTTTGCCCTTAGCCGCCATCTCTGCATCACGCTCCAACAAATATTTCTGGGCTCGCTCCCTTAGTTCTGAGGCAAGTGTTTCATCAAACCCTTCGATCTCAGCCAACTCTTCAATGGGAACAAAAGCCACCGCCTCAACATCTGTGAATCCCTCGGTTACCAGAAGGTGGGCAATCACATCATCTACATTGAGGTGTTCCATGAACACCTCAGTTGAGGCTGCAACTTCTTCGTTTCGCCTTTCCGACTCTTGTGCTTCGGTCATAATATCTATTTCCCAACCAGTAAGGTTGGAGGCGAGCCTTACGTTCTGTCCTCTGCGACCTATAGCCAAACTGAGTTGCTCGTCGGGCACCACAACTTCAATTCTGCTTTGTTCCTCATCCAAAACAACTTTGGTCACCTCAGCCGGCGCCAAAGCATTAACAATGAAAGTCGCAGGGTCGAGATTCCATTGTATAATATCTATCTTCTCACCCTGAAGCTCATTTACCACCGCCTGCACTCGACTGCCGCGCATCCCGACACATGCACCCACGGGATCAATGCTAGAGTCGTTGGAAAGCACCGCTATCTTTGCCCTACTGCCGGGATCCCTCGCCACTGATTTAATTTCGATGATCCCATCATATATTTCGGGCACTTCTTGCCGAAACAATTTACTCATCAGCTCAGGCCGTGTTCTGGTAAGAAAGATCTGGGGTCCCCGTGTTTCTTCCTTAACTTCATATATTAGGGCCCGGACACGATCCCCATTTCTAAAGGTTTCCCTCGGTAAAGACTCGTCACGCCGCAATATGGCTTCACCACGCCCCAAATCGACCACCACATTGCCATATTCAGTTCGCTTCACGAGGCCATTAACAATCTCGCCTGCCCGATCCTTGTATTCCTCGTACTGTTGCGCCCGCTCCGCTTCCCTTACCCGTTGGGCTATGACCTGTTTAGCTGCCTGGGCTGCAACCCGGCCCAAGTCTATCGGCGGAAGAGCCTCTGTCACCTCAGTTCCGATTTTCGCTTCTGGATCCCAGCCCAACGCAGCCTCTAGCCCCAATTGGGTGGCATCGTCGTCTACTTCCTCTACCACATGACGCACTCTATTCAGCCGTATTTCCCCTGTACTCCTATCTATCTCAGCTCGAATATCGAGCTCTTGTCCATATTTGCGCCGGCTGGCGGTCTGGATAGCTTGTTCCATTGCCTGAACAACAATTTCCCGATCAATGCTTTTATCGCGCGCCACAGCATCTGCCACTTGCAGCAACTCCGGCCTAGCCAATCCTTGCTTTACTTCTTCCAACATCCCATCACTCACTATCTGTCCATATCAGCCGCAGCTTTTATCAGAGAATCTGTAAGCACCAACTTAGCATCACAAATATCCGAGAAACGAACCGTAACAATCTTTTTGCTTCCTTCAGCTTGAATCTTTACTGCTTTATCAGCAACGTCCACTATTAGGCCTTCTAATTTCGTGCGACGCTCCCTAATTGCGTTCAAGGTTATAGACGCATCATAGCCCATGTATTGTTTAAAATCTTCTGCATTCATTAAAGGCCGGTCAATCCCGGGCGAACTTATCTCCAGTTGGTAGGGCCCTTCCATCGGGTCCTTGGCATCCAGTAAGGCCGACACAGCCCTACTAACATCAGCACAATCTTCCAGCTCTATAGCCTCTCCGCCAGATCGCTCGACCATCACCTGCAGGATAGACTGCTCTTCAGGCGCAATCTTGACCCTTACAAGTGAGTAGCCCTTGGCATCCAAAATAGGCGCTAGCAGTGCCCTGATAGCCTCTTCCCGCTCTATAGATCGCCCCACTCAGTCCTCTAGCACTCCGACCAAACAAAAACGTGGGCTAACCGCCCACACCAATGCCGCTTTCAAAGCAACGGACTAGGTATACACCAGCTCTGGCATGGCCTTCAAGCCGTTACCCCAGACAACTTTCTCCTCCTGAAGAGAGCACGGACCCTTTACGCCGAAACCTCAAGAACAGGCTCCGCCTCCCTGCACGAAGCGCCTTCAATTCATAGCGCGTGCTCGCAACATCTTTAGGATGCTGCAGCCAGTCGTCTGCAGATCTCACCTCCCATGCAAAATAAGGGCTCTCCAAAAATAAGCCGAGCACCCAGCGGGCATATTCAGCATGGTCGGTTGAAAAAATAACCTCCCCATCGTCCTGCAGAGAGTCAGCAATGGAACCAAGAAAGCTTCTCTGAAACAATCGCCTCTTATGATGGCGTTTCTTTGGCCACGGATCCGGGAACAATGCAAATAACTTGGAAAGGCAAGACGGGGGCAAGGCTCGAAGAAGATCCCGGGCATCCCCGGGGTAAATACGAATATTTTCTAATTTTGTTGTGTCTATTCGTGATATCAGCTTTCCGACGCCCTCAAAAAACGGGTCACATCCGATAATGCCCACTTGAGGATTGTGCTTAGCACATGCAACTAAGTTTTCTCCGCTGCCAAACCCCACTTCCAACCAAATCTCCTTCACCTCATCACCAAATATCTGGGCCAAGTCCAATTGTCGGACCGCACCATTCGCCTCTTCAACTATATCAATACTAAAAACAGGCAGCAGGTCCCGGACCAAAGCTGCCCTAGCGTGTCTCATAGGTCGTCCCCGCTTACGACCCCAAGAAGCTAAGCCTATTGAGGGATAATCGCTTAGGGCCAAAGTCAAGCAGCAAGGGAGGTAAGCTTTTGAACCAAATCACATGCCTCCCACGAAAAGCCTCCTTCAGTGTCAGGCTCCCTTCCAAAATGGCCATAGGCCGCAGTCCGAGCATAAATAGGCTTGTTTAACTTAAGATGCTCGCGAATACCCCGGGGGGAAAGATCCATAGCCCCTTGTATCGCCTGGGCCAAAATGGCCTCTCCCACAGAGCCTGTACCATGAGTATTAACGTATACTGACAAGGGTTTAGGAACGCCAATAGCGTAGGCCAGTTGGATAGTACATTTATCTGCTAAGCCCGCGGCGACCACATTTTTAGCAAGATACCGCGCAGCGTAGGCTGCCGAGCGATCAACCTTTGTAGGATCTTTTCCCGAAAAAGCCCCTCCGCCATGGGGAGCCGCACCACCATAGGTATCAACAATTATTTTTCTACCTGTCAGTCCGCAATCACCGTCCGGACCCCCAACAACGAACCTTCCGGTGGGATTAACGTAAAATTCATCCTCTGGGCACATCCATCCGGCAGGAAGCACCTTCTCAACCTCTGGCCGCACTATCTCCCTCACGTGATCCTGATCTAAGGATGGATCGTGCTGGGTTGAGACAACGATAGAAGTTGCCCCAACTGGCTGACCATCAATGTATCTCAATGTTACTTGGCTCTTTGAATCTGGACCAATCCCCACGAGTTCCCCAGAGTGCCTCCTCTCGGCCAACAACTGGAGAATTTTATGGCTGAAAAAAATTGGAGCCGGCATTAATGCCTCTGTTTCCCGACAAGCGTAACCAAACATCATTCCCTGGTCGCCAGCACCCTCGTCCTTGTTTCCAATAGCATCTACTCCAACAGCGATATCGGCAGACTGGCTGTGAAGACGAACTTGTACGCTTGAATCCCGCCAGTGGAAGCCCTTCTGCTCGTAGCCAATATCCCTCACAGCCTGCCTCGCAACGCGCTCAATTTCGTCTGGGCTTATATCGGGCCCACGGGTTTCTCCAGCAATCATAACTAGATCTGTGGTAGCCATTGTTTCAACTGCCACCCGAGCCTCCGGGTCTTCACTCAAATACCGATCAACAATAGAGTCTGATATTAAATCACAAACCTTGTCCGGATGACCCTCAGACACAGACTCACTAGTAAACAAATAGTTTGATTCAGACATTACAACCCCTGTTTGACGAAAAATAAAAACGACTCATGCTGTCACAGCCCTCCAATTTTTAATAGCACTTGCTAACAAAAATCTCCGTATTCACTGCCCTAAAACCCCCCAGCCTGTCAATCCAGCCGCGAACCTACATCAAGCACCTTTGGCCATCGGGCACAGCGTTTTAGAGCACAGGCTTAGATTTCCGGACCGCCAAAACACACAATAAAATTAGCGCAAATAAAAGCGCAGGTGTATTCCCAAAATGACCATAAAAAGTGCCCCCTTCTAAATGAGCGGGCAGCCCAGAGTCCAAAATGCCCTCCTCTCCCAAATTCAAGCTTGCTACTACCCGTCCGTATGGATCCACAATGGCTGAAATTCCCGTGTTGGCCGAACGTACGAGCGGCAAGCCCTCTTCAACTGACCGCATCCTAGCTTGAGTGAAGTGTTGGTAGGGCCCAGACGTATACCCAAACCAGCCATCGTTGGTCAAATTCAAAAGCCATTTGGGTCTATCCGGACCATCAATTATAGAGCTTGGAAAAATCGCCTCGTAGCAGATAAGCGGCCTAAAAGTTGGAAGACCAGATATCGTGATATTGGTGGGCCCTTTTCCTGATGAGAAGTCCAGACCTCCCGTTATAATCTTGGCAAAAGCTATCCATTTTCTGAAGGGTATATATTCGCCAAACGGGACTAACTTTCGCTTGTCATAAGAGCCGATTACTTCCCCATGAGCATTAACCACGGCAAGCCCATTCCAAATAACATCTTCTCCGCTCTGTCCGAGTTCCCTGCGGATTGCCCCTGTTAATAAGAACCCATTTTCTGGCACTACCTGGCTTACAAACTCCCTAATAGTTGGTGTCCTACCCAACGGAAACGCTACTGCCGTCTCTGGCCAAATGATATGGGTAATAGGGTGATCACTGTGCGTCCGACTTAACTCGATATGGTCAAGCAAGAGTTGCCTGCTTAGATTGGGATCCTGTTTCTCACCCTGCAAAACATTGGCCTGCACAAGGCGGAGCGTCACATTAGCGACCATCGTTTGAGAATCATTGCCGAGGCGATCAGAGCCAAATAGCCACGCCAAGCCGAATACCACGATCACGGCTCCAGCCCAGGCAGAAGCTTGAAGTCTCGAGGCGGAACCCACAATCAAGCTCCCCGGCAAAGCGGCAGCAAACATGGTCCAACCCGATAGCCCAAATACACCAACTACTGAGGCTACTTGAATTAACTCATCCGAAAACGCCCAGGTGTAGCCAACAAGATTCCATGGGAAACCGCCCAAAGGAAAAGTGCCCCGCGCCCACTCGGCCAAGGTCCATAAAG
The DNA here is from genome assembly GCA_902562525.1 of uncultured Alphaproteobacteria bacterium. Classification (GTDB taxonomy): domain Bacteria; phylum Pseudomonadota; class Alphaproteobacteria; order UBA7887; family UBA7887. The sequence goes on along the minus strand of CACETT010000006.1, from coordinate 23,128 downwards.
TCGCAAAAGCGGCGCACAATTTCACACCACTTAACTGACTTAATTTGCCCAAAAGACAAACCGCTCCGACCCATAACCCTAGAGTGGCTGACAACAGAGCCACTGAAACAAAACCGACACCCGAACCCAAGCCAACAACAACAAATGGGTGTTCTAGCCAGTACAAACCACCTGCAAAGTAGCCTGTGCCAAACACCCATCCAAAAGCAAAGGCATGCCCCAGGCCCCGTGCCATAGAGAGAGCCGCCAATAGAAGCGAAAAACTAACAAATAATACAGGAAAAAAATGCCACGGAGAAAAGGCAAACGCACAAAGCAACCCGGCCGCCCCAAGAAGACAAGCAGTACCCAATACTGACCGCCTCTGCAACCAGGACGAATGTTGGTCCGCTAGCACTTGCTTATTCTAGCCTTCCTTCTCCAAACCAGTCTGATCATTGTCTAGGGTTGATGGTGCCGGATAGACCCTTAGCCGCCTCACTTTGCGGGGATCAGCTTCAACAACCTCAAATGTGAGCCCACTTGGATGGGCAATAAGTTCTCCCCTGGAAGGAACCCGCCCCACTAACTCACATACCAATCCTCCTAGGGTCACTATCTCATCGTCACGTTTGTCCGGGAGCAAGTCTATCTTTATTTGATCTTCTAACTCCGCTACCCCCACGCGTGCGTCAGCATCAAGCAATCCATCGTTCCTTCGAACAAGGCTTGGCTCACTTACCCGATCGTGCTCATCCTCAATTTCACCAACAATTTCCTCAACCAGATCTTCAATGGTTACCAAACCGTCCGTCCCTCCAAATTCATCTACGACCAAGGCCATATGAATTTTTGTTACCCGCATTTCCAAGAGTAAGTCTTGGATACGCATGGAGGATGGAACGTACAACAGTGGACGTAAGATGGAACCAAGCTGAAAGTCCACCTTTTCTTTCCAGTACGTTATGACATCGCGAATGTGAACCATACCGCTTACATCATCGAGACTACCAGCATGGACTGGGACCCTCGAATGGCCCCTTTCGCATATCAACCTGATCAACTCATCAAGCAATATATTCTCGGGCACGGACACGATGTCTGCACGTGGAACCATAACGTCAGCGACGTCGAGGCGTCCGAAATCCAATAGGTTCCTAAACATGGTGCGCTCCTCAGCAGCACCCGGCACACTATCCTCATGATGCTCTTCAATCAGTTCTTCAATGGACTCTCGAAAACTATTACTCCCTGACTTAAAACCCAGGAAGCCCTTAAAGGTATCCAGCAAATTCGCCAGTTGCCCCTTCCTGGTCTCAAGTTCTGCACCGATCTTGTTAGTTCCGTCTCTTGAATTAGTCACAGTTCAATCAACCTCACAAAGAGCTCTCCATGTAAGGGCTGCCAATTCCCAAACTTTGTAATGATTCAACTTCAAGTTTTTCCATTACCTCTGCTTCTGCCTCAACCTGATGGTCAAAACCCAAGAGATGCAAAGCGCCATGTACCACCATATGAGCCAAGTGAGCCTGCATGGTAATACGGGCAGCCTCTGCCTCCTCAACGAGGGTTTCAAAAGCCACAACTATATCTCCCAAAAGAGGTGGTATCTCAGATTCAAACTGAGACGTGGCGCTATCCGCCGGAAAAGACAAAACATTGGTAGGTCCCTCAACGCCCCTATACTTTCTGTTTAAGCGAGCAATGACGCTGTCGCTGGATAGAAGTATACTAACCTCACCTCTCGCTCCTATTTCCCCGGCTGCTTCAAAGGAAGCACGCAGCGCCGCCTCACAGCACATGCCTACATCAAACTTCAAATCATGCCATTTTGGCTCATTATCTCTAAGAGAAACTGTAAGTATATTTGCTCTATCAGTCATTGACCTTGCTAGATACAACTCCTTCTGTAACTGTCCCCGTTCGGCCATAGCGCCTTTTTTCGAAATCAGCATAGGCATTTACAATCCGGGTTACGAGCTGATGCCTTACAACATCTCGTCCCGAGAACCTAACAATCTCTGTATCCTCAACCCTTTGTACAACCTGTAAGGCTTGCTCCAAGCCACTTTCTACACCTCTGGGGAGATCGATCTGAGAAAGATCCCCAGTCACTACCATTTTGGAGTTTTCACCAAGCCGGGTCAAAAACATCTTCATCTGAACTGCAGTAGTGTTCTGTGCTTCATCCAAAATAACAAAGGAGTTTGCCAATGTCCGTCCGCGCATGAATGCAAGAGGCGCAACCTCTATATCACCGCGGCTTAGGGAATTATTAACCCGCTCAGCAGGCATCATATCGTATAAAGCATCGTAGAGCGGTCGCAAATAAGGATCCACTTTTTCTCGAAGGTCACCCGGAAGAAAGCCCAGCCTTTCCCCAGCCTCAACTGCCGGTCGAGACAACACCAACCGCTCCACTTCTCCTCTCATCATGAGAGATAGTGCCGTCGCCACAGCTAAATAAGTTTTGCCAGTGCCAGCAGGACCAATTCCGAAAACCAACCCTTTTTCTCGCAACGCCGTCAGATAGTTACCTTGATTCGCCGAACGAGGGAAAACTTTCTTTTTCGGGGTTTGAACAAAGACCCCCTCGCGAATATGGGGATCCTTTTCTCTGTCACTTTCTCCGGTCACCCGTGCATTGCTAATGGCTGCGTAAACCTCTCCATCACTAACTTCGATTCCCCGCTCCAGCTGACCATATAAAAAAACGAATGCCCTCTCTGCTGCTGCAGCGGAGTCAGGTGGACCAGTTATAACCAGCTTATTACCCCTGCTCGTAACCCAGACATCTAGCGCTTTTTCAATCTGTGCCAAGTGCCTATCGTGGTTGCCGAACAGGGCCGGCAAAAGCGAGTTATTATTAAAGGTAAGGTACAGCGATTGTTCTTTGTTGGGAGCCGCCCCCTGAGTAACTACAGCCTTTACCAATTTTTGTCCTTCATTTTTGTGCCCTTTCGCCGGTGAGACTATTCTTACTGCCAGCTACCACATCAACCTCGATAAGATCGCCCACCTTCAGCGGCGAGCTCGACCCGCCACCTTCCACATGGACCGCCTGCATATATTGGCTTTTTCCAATCATCTGCCCACAATTCCGGCCAGGCTTTTCTATCAAAATCTTAAGTTTAGTTCCCACTTTAGATTGGTTGAAATTCAGCTGTTGTTGATCAAGCAGGCGCTGCAAACAGGCCAATCTCTGAGCAGAAATCTCTTGATCAACGTGGCTATTTAAATCAGCCGCCGGCGTTCCTGGTCGCGGACTATATTTGAAGGAATACGCCTGGGCAAAGTTCACCCTTTCTACCAAGGTTAGGGTGGCCTCGAAGTCTTCCCGCGTCTCCCCAGGAAACCCAACAATGAAGTCAGAGGAAAGAGCAATATCAGGGCGAGCATCGCGCAATCGATCAACTATGTCCAGGTACTCCTCAACCGTGTAGCCCCTATTCATACCTTTCAAAATTTTATTCGACCCCGACTGGACTGGAAGATGTAGGTGAGGCATTAAAATGGGCAGCCTCTCGTGGGCAGATATTAAATTGGCACCCATATCTCTTGGGTGTGAGGTTGTATACCGAACTCTCGACAATCCCTCGATCTCCCCCAGTGCCTCGATTAAGATTGCTAAAGAAGCCTTCCGGTTATTGCCGCGAAGGCCATGATAGGCATTAACATTTTGACCCAGTAACGTAATATCTTGTACTCCACTCTCTACCAGAGAGCGCGCCTCGAATATTATCTCAGAAACTGGACGGGAATATTCCGCCCCCCGCGTATAGGGCACCACACAAAATGTGCAGAATTTGTCACAACCTTCCTGGATCGACAAAAATGCTGTAACCCCCTGATGACTTCTCGTGCCTGGCAGGAAGTCAAATTTTGGTTCTACAGGAAATTCTGTCTGTACTAAGCGCGACTGCCCCCCCTCCAAAACTCTGGTGACTAAGTCTGGAAGTTCGTGGTAACTCTGGGGACCTACAACAATATCTACTTCCGGAAAACGGCGAGTTATTTCTTTGCCGATGCCTTGTGCAACACAGCCAGCCACTGCCACAATCAAGCGCTCTCCCGCACGGCCTCGTGCCTCCTTAATTAAACGCAGCCGCCCCAACTCAGAAAATAACTTTTCGCTCGCCTTTTCCCGAATATGGCAGGTGTTGAGAATAACCATATCTGCATCATCCACAGACGATTTCTTGGCAAATCCAACTTCGCTGAGTAGTTCCGACATCCTATCAGAATCGTAAACATTCATTTGGCATCCAAATGTTTTTATATATAACGACCTGGTAGTATTTGATGTTATGGGTTGCGCTTCTTGCTTTATAGACATTTCTTATTAACTTAGGGGCAGAGGCCTATCGTGCCAAGACCCTTAACATTTTAAACTCGCTCAATATCTCTCACCAACTCCCAGCCCTCACCCACCAGTGTTCCTTTTAGGCTTCAGCACCTGGCTAGGGTGAAAACTCTAGCACTGCCGCACCGAGTGTCAACTAGGGGCGGTTTATCCTTAACGAAAGTTCCCTCCAAGCATGTCCGATAAAGCAAATGCGACATTGCTCTCACAAGATTTCGCTAATTCTTTTCGGGACGCAAAATCGCAAACTGTAACACTAGGAAGAAAAGCCACCTCGACATCTGTTGTACCTGATTTAAACACTGACCAAAGGTGCCCCGCCAAACTCATATCACCATACCATGCACAGGAAGGGCGATCTCCACGCCCTAATGGAATACCCAAAAGCCTTGTATAACCAATGGCAATAGGTTGGACTTTAACTGGGAAACCATCCCATCTGGTGCTTCCTGCAGCAAAGAAAGTGCTGTTAAAGGGTAGAACACGGTTCCCATCACTGCTGGTGCCCTCGGGAAAGAGTATAAGTCGTTGGCCTTGTCTCAATCTGGCTTCAATCTCTCTTAACTTTTCGCCACTTTCTCTCATCCTACGCTTAACAAAAACTGTATGATTCAGCTTCGCTAACATCCCAAAGAGTGGCCAACTGGCCACCTCAAATTTTGATACAAAGCACGCTTCTGTTAACGCCGCCAAAACAATAATGTCGAGATAGGAACTATGATTGGACACAAAAAGGACACCCTGTGAATTATCAGGAATCCCATGCTTAATCACCCTTAAGCCAAGAAGAAAACAATTCCCTTGGTGGTATAGGCGTGGAATGCGCCAACTTAGGTGTGATCCCACCAATAAAGCGCACACTTGTAATGGCAACAATAGAAAGGTCCAAACCAAAAAGGCTAAAAGGCGAACCGTTGCAAGAACGTTTGAGAAGAAGGTCACCTTGAATAGGCTCTACCCAGGATTACGCTGAGTGCCGACCATGTTCATAATGCTGGCGGTATTTTTCAGCTACTCCATCGGTTTTCACAATAATGCAAACATCTGTAGTTTGAAATTGAAAGTCGAGTACGGCTCCATCGCCAACAAAACATCCAACACGAAGGTAGCCCTTTACAAGAGGGGGCAGCAGAGAGCGGGCACTGCGCCTCTCGATCTTTGACTGGGGCACCTGGTCCATTGAATTGTACCGCTCTGTTAATGCTCGCGGCCTAATTTTCAGAGGAGCCATGTGATAATGATGTAAATAGGACAACGGCAAAGCGAGCTTCTTGATGTCCACACCGTTCAAGCTTGCGCATCCGAACATCCACGCCACATCATAATTAAACACATAGGCGGCGATACCACGCCAAAGGAGAGCCATTGTATGTCCATTTCGATAATCGGCCGCGACACAGGAACGTCCCAGCTCCAAAACTTCACCACGTTGCTGTATAATCGCAGATATATCGTACTCTCCCGCTGTATAGAATCCACCAGATTTCTCCGCATTTGCGCGCCTACTAAGACGGTACGTTCCCACCACTGCTTCACTCGACGGCACACGGGAGCTGTCTGTCACCATGAGATGATCACAGACAGGATCAAACTGGTCAAAATCGCGCTCTAGCTGACGCATTTGGTGATCAGGCACCGCACCCATTTCACTATAGAACACCCGATACCGCAACGCCTGTAAAGCATCGATATCATCTGGCGATGATGCAAGGCGAACCTCAAGGTCTCCAGAACGGATACCTTCGTATAAATCATCTAACTGTTCCGCAGCTGCCATAATTAGTGGTCGCCTCCAGCCCCCTTTTTGAAAAACTAAATCGCCTTCATAAACGAGACCTTAACCGGAGTCCTCATTCTCCTGCGGCAATCGGCTTCCGTACAACTCCAGACGATGGTCAACTAACTCGTAACCAAGCTGCCTGGCTACTTCCCTCTGAATTCGTTCAATTTCATCATTTTGAAACTCAATAACGGTCCCTGTAGATATATCAATCAGATGATCGTGATGCTCCTCTGATGTCTCTTCATACCTGGATCTACCATCGCCGAAATCGTGCTTCTCTAGAACCCCACAGTCTTCAAAAAGCCGGATGGTCCTGTAGACCGTAGCCATACTAATTCTTGGGTCTAATACAATAGCTCGGCGGTACACAGCAGCTGCATCCGGATGATCCGTCGAATCTGACAGCACAGCAGCTATGGTGCGACGCTGTTCCGTCATCTTTAAGCCCTTTTCTCTGCACTTTAGTTCAATACGCGAAGTCATGGCCCCTCCCCCCGTCTAAAAATCACGGCTGCATCCACTCTACGCGCACCGATCATACTTTAGGAGCCCCCCTCAATACAACCAATGCGTAATAGACAGAACCATGATAGACTCTGGCTTGACCAGGAACAATCTATTTGGCCTTCAAATGCCCCACAACCACTTTGACCAAGAAATCGATGTAACAGACAAAATTTGCCCCTTAACGTTTGTTCACACACGGTTGGCTATTGATGAAATGAGTCCTGGTGAAATTCTGTCCATCCTACTTAGAGAGGGTGAAGCTCTGGAAAACGTCCCGCGGTCTTCAATGGAGCTTGGACATAAAGTACTCTCGTTGACACCAGTCCTTCGAGAGAATGAAAAGGGTATATACCAACTTCGTATTCTTATTTCTTAGACACTCTTATCCAACTTCTAAAGGCAACCGCATTATCCGCGCATCAACCTTCTCTCCAGAAATTGTTCTATAGTAGCGATGGCGTTTACCAATCGGTAAAAAACCTAACTTTTTATAGAGCGCGAGGGCCGGTTCGTTCGACTCTGCGACTTCCAACAACATCGCCTGAGCTCCGCGGTCACAAGCTTCTTTAATAGCAGCCACCATAAGTGCAAAAGCGCTACCTCGTCTCCGAATGCTTGGCATCACCCCAAGCCATAAGAGCTCCGACTCACTTCCCATAACGCGGCAGAAGATAAACGCCCCTGGAGATCCTGCCTCATTGCAACTGCCCAAAAAGGCAAAGTTATTTTCGCTACCTAGCATTTTTCGCACAGACTCCAACTTCAGAGGACTGTCAAAACAGGAGGAATAGATAGAGAAAATGGCTTCGGCGTCGGCGCCGGAGCCTGCAATGTATGGATTATCGCGGGGCTGCATCTACACCACGCTTCGTTAGGCCGATGGGGACACGTCGACTGGACGCAAATAAATCGGGGCCACCTCCTCATTAGCCAGGGAGGTAGACGGCTGGCAAATTGCTGCAAGGGCAATATCCGTCGCACGCGGCAACCCTTTTGTCTCATCAAATATCAAGTCTAGCTCTTTAAGGCTCGAGTTTAAGAGGTATGGTCGTATCAAATCTAACCCAGTACCACCCACCGTATATTGATATTCGGATAAGAGGTCCACAACATCCGGTGGCTTAATCACCCTAGCCTCACTTAATGGTGAACTGCCGGGAGCAAAAATTTGGACGTACACTTGCCCACGCTTAGCATCAAGCACCGCCAATATAGGCCGTCCGTTGGAACAAATCCCATGAGCTAGGGCTTGCAGACTATTTACACCCAACAAAGGCTTCGATACCGCCAGCGCCAAACCCCTCGCCGCCGCAATACCGATACGGGTCCCGGTAAAACTCCCCGGCCCTTTAGCCACTGCTACCCCATCCAAATCCTCGAATTCGCATCCTGATGCTTTCATTACCCCAGAAATCATCGGGAGCAACTCCTCTGCATGTTTGGCTCCCAGCAGGCGCTCGTCATTTGCCAAAACCTGACCCTCGCAACAAACAGCCACGGAACACATCTCAGTTACGGTGGCCAGTGACAGGATGGTAAAAGACATGTTTTAAACAGCTCCGTTGAAAAGCCGCCGATACATACGTAGTATCAAACTACTAACTCGCCAGATATCGACGGCTCTCAGTAAATTCTCAAACGCGAGATTCGAATAAATATACTGTGTGTCAAGAAGCAGGAAAACCCTATCGGCTGTAATAACAGCTATTGACCAAAATCGTAGAAACCCAGAAAACATAATTCGATGCATGTTGTTGGAACCATAAGACTATTGCGCTCTATTACATTATTGTTGGTTTGCACTCTTTGTTTAGCTCCGCATAAAGGTTTAACACAAGAGTCAGCTGTCGCTGTAGTGTATCACGGATTGGGCGAAGTCACCGGTGCTACAACAAGCTTGAGTGATTTTGAGAGTCATCTATCTCTCCTTGCTTCGCCAAAATATGAAGTCCTTTCCCTGCCTCAAGTTGTGAACTCCCTTCGGAGCGATAGCGCCCTACCTGAGTATACCATCGCACTTACATTCGATGGCGCCCACATCTCAATATACAAGGAGGCCTGGCCGAGGTTAAAAGCCTTATCCCTGCCCTTTACTGTTTTCGTCGCGACCGATCTTATAGATTCGGAAGGGAAAAACTACATGAGTTGGGATCAACTGCGAGAGCTATCATCCGCAGGAGTTACCATAGGCTCTCTTGGTCGAACATATGGTCACCTGGTGACTGGCCATGACCCTGAGACCGCAGCCAACGACATCGGTTACGCACAACAAAGGTTCCTTCAAGAGCTAGGCGGCGTGCCAGAGCTCTTTGGCTATCCATTTGGCGAACATAGCAGCGCCTTACAGGCTGTGGTCGCAAGATACGGTCACGCAGCTGCCTTTGGGCAACATTCGGGGGTCCTGCATCCTAATGAAAATTTCCTAGCTCTCCCAAGATACCCGCTGGTTGCAAGTTTTGCGCACCTGGACCGATTTCGTACAGTTGTAGAAAGCCTCCCGCTGCCAGTCACTGATATAGTCCCGGCAGATGCCTTGATCCGTGAAAACCCTCCCCTCCTTGGGTTTACTGTTTCCAAAAATCTGGGGCCGCTTGACCAATTAGCCTGTTACCTCGCTCGATTTGGCCAACTAGACATCGAGCAGCTCGGGCCCAGCCGCATAGAGGTCCGATTCTCAGCACCATTGGAAAAAGGACGCAGCAGAGTTAACTGCACTTTACCGGGTCCGGGTGGCCGATGGCATTGGTTTGGAATGCAACTTTTAGTTCCCTAGGCTACAATCCCAAAGTCTTCTATTCGACTTTTAAGTTAAATCCCTTAACTCTTGGTCACTTAGGTTGCCTGGCACAATTATTAAGGGAATGCTCAACCTCTTTGTCAATTCGCTACTAAGTTGACGGACTAACTCGTTGTCGCCCTTACCCTCAGGGGCGCAGCCCAAAACCATAGCGCTTATGTATGGTTCCTCATCAATCAATCTGAGTATTTCCTCAGCCTTCGATCCTTCCTTAACAAACAGCACGGGAGTTATCCCCGCATAATCATGGACCTCAGCAGCCAAAGCTTGCAGCCGATTCTCGGCATCCACCCGGCCTTCCTTTGCCATCCTTTCACCAACCGCAGCCCAGTGCTGAAATGCTGCAGGCTCTATCACATAGAGTAAGACTATTTGCCCTCCTGTGTGATGGGCACGAAGAGCAGCTAGTCGGATTGCTACGCGGCACTCGTTGGAATCATCAACGCAGACCAAGTAAGTGATCCGTCCAGGTATATGTATTGGCTTCTCTTTCATCTTCTAAGTTCTTCTAAAAACAGCACCAGCTAACCAGCCGGACAATAATGCCAAGACAACGGCAAGAATGCCATACAGCCAAGGGCTATCCTGCGCAGTTTGGTATATTCTCTCCTCCAAGCCTGCTTTTCTTATCGACAGCTCAGTGACCCCTTCAGAAATTATCTTTCCCTTCTGAATCTCATATACCCTCGCCCTATAGGTCCCAGGGGGCACATTTGACGGAAAAGTAAAGTGTACCCTAAATAGCCCCGCCTGCACAAAATCAACAGCCGCAGGCTCAGCAAAGTACAGACCTTGTTGCACCTTATGTCTTATTAGGGCTTCCCTGTAGGGCCCATAATCCCTTCCCTCAATGGCACCTGCTAGATCCAGCGCAACATTATTCACACCAATTTGGTAAAGCAGAAGGACCTCACGTTCCAAAAGTTTGTGTATAGGGCCAGTCGAGGCAACAGCATAATAACCAGGAATATTTTCAAACACTGCCTCAGAGCGGTTAAGCCAAATACCAACAGTTTTTCTTTTCTTCCTGACCACCAAGTTTTGGAGCGGTCCACTCAGGACTGCAACTATATTACTACCTGCATCGTCAGTAGCTGTTTGGACCCCAAATAAAACGACCGTAGACCCAGTAAAACTAGACTGAATAGCTATATTATGTTTACTCAAATCAACGGGGAGCTCCGATGCTAAACAGGACCCAGTTATCAAAAGCTGGATTAAAACATAGCTGACCAACTTTTGGCGCTTACTATTCCAGCCTCTAATCATCCAAACACCAAAGAAAGTGAGTAAGGGTCCAAGGGTGCTACGAGCAAATCGTGCGCCAACTTTGCGCAGACCAAGAGGACCAGGATAGCCAAGAGAATTCTTAGTTCCTCCCCCCTGAGCCGTGCGCCCAAACGGCTGCCAAATTGGGCCCCCACGACAGCGCCTAGTAATAAAACTAAAGCTAGTATGATATCTACGGTTTGGTTCGTGCCCGCATGGAGAAGAGTGCTATTAGCCGTAACGAAAATAATCTGAAAAAGTGAAGTTCCTACCACTATAGATGTCGGCATACCAAGAATATAAATCATAGCTGGGATCATGATAAAACCACCCCCCACCCCCATGACCGCGGAAAGCACTCCTACAAATAGCCCAATACCTGCTGGAACCAGAACGCTGATATACAGTTTGGATTTTCTAAACCGCATTTTAAATGGAAGGCCGTGCACCCAATAATGAGCATGCATACGCCCAGGTGACCGGCCTTTCCACCTTCGAATAATCGACCTGCCACTTTCCGCTGCCATCAAAATACCTACCGCGCCCAGAAATACGACAAACAAAATTGAAATAAATTCGTCTATTTGCCCTATTTGGCGGAGCTTTCGAAAAAGCAACACTCCCATGCCTGAGCCAATAACACCGCTCACCACGAGAACGGCGCCCATCCTCAAGTCAACATTGCCTCTTCGCCAATGGGCCAGAAAACCCGAAACCGAAGCCGCTGTGATCTGGTTTGCTTCTGTCGCCACAGCTACAGGAGGTGGTACACCTATGAAAATAAGGAGTGGGGTCATAAGAAAGCCCCCCCCAGTGCCGAACATACCCGACAAAAACCCCACGACAAGGCCCAAGCCTAGCAGCAGGACTATGTTCATAGATATTTCAGCAATTGGTAAATAAATTTCCATCGATATCTAAAATGGAAAGCAGACAAAAGCGTTTTGCGCCTACAAACCCAACAAGGCAAGTTTTTTTTATATTCCCACCATCCGACATAACTGCCAGGGCTCTGTAGGGCCCACGGCACCCGCCGCCCCAGACACACTCCTCAAATAAGGCCTATTATTTCGCGGACTTCAGAAAGAACCGGTTGTGCAATATTTTCTGCTCGCTCGGCCCCATTAGATAGCACTGCGTCTATGTGTGACAAGTCTTGGGAGAGGCGTTTTATCTCCTCTCCGATAGGAACCAGCTTAGCCACGGCTATCTCCGTCAAGCGGGGCTTAAACTCCGAAAAATTTTTCCCTCCAAATTCTGCGCACACTTCTTCGACAGATGTATCGCTGAGGGCCGCGTAAATTCCGACCAAATTTTCCGCTTCGGGCCGGCCACTGAATTGATCCCCCGGCCCAGGGAGAGGTTCTGGATCAGTGCGGGCCTTCTGAATTTTCAATGCGATAATATCGGCATCGTCAGTAAGATTAATTCGGGAATAATCAGACTCATCGGACTTACTCATCTTGTTGGTACCGCTCCTCAGACTCATAACACGAGCCGTGTCATCCATTATCACAGGTTCCGGTTCGGGAAAAAAATCAGCGTCAAACATACTATTGAAAGCTTGCGCTATATCGCGGGTCAATTCCAGGTGCTGTTTTTGATCAGCGCCAACGGGCACGTGAGTGGCTTTGTAAAGGAGTATGTCAGCAGCCATAAGGTTTGGATAGGCATACAACCCTACCGTTGCATTATCTCTGCGCTTCCCTGCTTTTTCCTTAAACTGGGTCATCCTGTTGAGCCAACCAAGTCGAGAAACACAATTAAAAATCCAAGCTAGTTCAGCATGGCCGGATACTTTGCTCTGATTAAAAATAATATTTTTAGCGGGGTCTAGTCCTGCTGCAAGAAGACCGGCCGTGACCTCCCGGATATTAGCTCGGAGCTCCGTCGGATTCTGTGGCACAGTAATAGCGTGCAAATCAACAACACAATACAGGCATTCGAACTTGAACTGCAACTTTACCCAATTCCGTATTGCGCCTAGGTAATTTCCCAAATGCAAATTTCCCGTCGGTTGGACGCCTGAAAAAATCCGCTCCATGTATCCCCCAGAATATTTATTAGTATGCCCAACCCTAGGCGTCAGACCACACTACGGTGTCAGGATAAGTTTTCAAGCTTACAGTTACATTTAGAAAAGCAATTACGAGTCAGAGTGGGGAGAAGTTGGTCCCCTGCCCATCTTTCTCAGGTGTTGCCAAGAAAGTCCCCCTGATGCAACGGAGACCAAAAAGTACACTCCGCTGCCCGTTACCACTAAAACCGATATCATTATAATCTGAGCCCACAAGCCGAGAGATGAGCTGACGAACTCATGTTGCTGAGTAATCCAAAGATATGCGGCCATCACAACACCCGCTGCGCAAAGTTTTCCAATTCGCCACAGCATACTCGAACTAGGCCGAAACAAGCTTCTTCGCTTGAGGCCCCAAGCAAGCAAAGTAACATTTAGCCAGGATGAAATTGTGCTGGCTAAAGCGATACCTACTACCCCTAGGAACTGCATAAGAATGAGATTAAGAAGAACATTAACTGCCAGCGCAACAATAGCTATTTGAACAGGGGTTCTCGTGTCCTTCCTAGCAAAATAACCAGGCGCTAACACTTTAATGAGTATGAAGGCTGGTAAACCGAGGGCATATGCAGAGAGCACGGCCGCCGTTATAAAACTATCAGCTGGAGTAAAGGCGCCTCTTTCGAATAGAACTGAAATAATAGGTTCCGAAATAACTAACAAAGCCAAGGCGGCTGGAATAGCAAAGACAAGGGAAAGTTCCACAGCTTGATTTTGCGTGGCTAGGGCCGAACCTTTATCGCCTTCGACGACTTGACGAGAGATAGTTGGCAATAGAGCCGTTCCCATTGCCACACCGATAACACCTAGGGGTAATTGAGCGACTCGATCCGCATAATATAAATGGGAAACAGAACCCCCAGGTAGGAAAGAAGCTATAATCATATCCACAACGAGATTTAACTGCACCACGCCTGCCCCTAAAACAGCTGGCAGCATTAATTTAAGTAGTTGTCGAACAGAAGCTGTTAGTGTCGGGTAGCGTAAACCTGGCAACAATTGCAGGCGCCAGCAGTTCAGAGAGAGCCACAGAAGTTGTATTACCCCCGCCAATGCCACCCCCCACGCCAAAGCCACAGCCGAACCTACTCCTGATCCTCCCATTGTTAGTAGCGAGCCGATTAGACACAGATTCAATAAGACCGGGGCGAAGGCTGCGCTTGCGAAGCGCTGAAAACTATTTAATAAGCCAGATAGCAGGGATACCAAGGAAATGAACAAAAGATACGGAAATGTTAGGCGGGAAAGATATACAGTTAGATCAAATCTCTCGGGGTCATCCGTGAAACCGGGAGCAATCACCATTACTAACCACGGCATAGCCAACTGGGACAGCCCAACAAAAATCACGAGCACCAGGAGCAAAATAGAAAGCGCCTCCTCGGCAAACTGGAGTGCTGATCTCTTGCCTTCAGAAGTAAGTTTGTCCGAGAATAGTGGCACAAACGCGAGGTTAAACGCTCCCTCAGCAAACAATCTCCTAAAAAGATTGGGCAGCTTGAACGCTATAAAGAATGCATCTCCAGCTGCACCCGCACCCAGATAAAATGCGATCAAAATGTCGCGAATAAAACCAAGGCATCGAGAGGCGAGGGTAAAGCTTCCTACCACAGCCGCAGATTTTATTAGCATCCGTATCCTCAGGTTTTGCACGGCACTTCTGCACGTCTTTATCAACAGAGGCTAACTAGCGGCCACGCGCAAAAATCTCCGCACTAACGATTGTGCCTCTTCGCCCCCGCTACAGCTTAGGCCGCCTTTGTTCACCTCTCACGAGCTGTCCGGGAAATTCTCCAGTATGCTCGCCAGCACACATCACCTCTATTCCACCAACGAAAGTCCGTTCGTAACCAACGGCCCGTTGAATAAATCTTTTGCCACCAGAAGGCAGGTCATAGACCAGCTCTGGTCTGGTCACACTTAAGGAAGAGAAATCAACAAGATTGATGTCGGCCCTATATCCGGGAGCCAAGATCCCCCTATCCAATAATCCATAAGATGCGGCCGTCTTTCCGGTTTGTTTTGCCACCAAGGCTTCTAAACTTACGCCTTCTCCACGCTTTCGATCTCGTGCCCAGTGGGTAAGCAGAAAAGTAGGATAGCTCGCATCACATATTGTAGCCACGTGGGCACCCGCATCCCCTAGCCCACATATCGTATTTTCATCCACCAGCATTTCCCGGACCACCTCTAGGCTGCCACCCGAATAATTCTCAAAAGGAAAGAGCAAAAAACCTTTCCCATCTCCTTGCAAAAGAATGTCTAATGCGAGACCCCACCTATCTTGGCCAGTGCGTTCTGCCCGACGTGTTATGGTCTGCGAAGGATGTGGTTCGTAATCAGGGGGATTTGATAATTCAAAAGATTTATCTAAAGCCTGGGCCATCCATTTAGTATGCCCATCGTCTGGGCGCACCTTTACCAACGAACGTCGCAAACTAACGTCTTCCTTTATTTTAGTTACCCGTTCCATCGGCGACAGGGACTCTAAAGCCTGCCAACTTGGGTGACTAGAAAACGGATGGATACTGGTCTCCAAGCCCATCAAAATTCCTATAGGTCTGCACCCAACCTGGCCATTCACCCTCAGGCCATCAGCATTAGCTTCCTGAATTTGCTTCAGTGTTTGGCGCCAAAGCTCTGGCTGAGTATCCACCTGCAGCAACAGAACAGAGAGCGGGCGCCCCGACAGTTCGGCGAATTTCCGTAATGCCAGAAATTCTCCCGGACCTAAATCGGAATTACACTCAAATACACCTGTGCCCGCGCGCCGCATGGCTTGGGCCAAACCCGCAAGCTCTATATCCTCAGCACTCAAGCTGGGAGTGGGACTTCCATCCGCAGCCTTGTGTTTTACGGTACGGGATGTGGAAAAACCTAGGGCCCCTGCCCTTAGACTATCTTCGAGCAAGTGAGCCATTTCCGCGATTTCATCTTCCGTTGGAACTTCACCGTGATCCGCTCCCCTGTCTCCCATCACATAAAAGCGCAACGCGCCATGCGGCACCTGTGCCCCCACGTTCATGACCCGTTTTGTCGACCCAAGTACATCCAGGTATTCGGGGAAACTCTCCCAGTTGAAGTCGATTCCATCTGACAAGACGGTACCTGGAATATCTTCCACACCTTCCATTAGATTGATTAGGTAGCTCTGCGAACCTGGCCTAACTGGGGCAAAACCTACGCCACAGTTGCCGAACACTGTCGTTGTAACACCGTGCCAGGAAGAGGGGGTCATATAAGGATCCCAAGTCGCTTGCCCGTCGTAATGAGTATGAATATCTACCCAGCCAGGCAGGACCATGAGACCCTCCGCATCAATTTCCCGTCTACCGGCAGATATTTCATTCCCGACAGCACTAATTAGCCCGTTGTGGACAGCCAGATCCGCCACGTACCTGGAGCTTCCTGTCCCATCCACCACCGTGCCGTTCCGTATCACAATATCATGCATTGCTTACCCTAAATAAAAATCAAAATAACCTTTATCCACGCCACCCGCCTTTAGGCGGATGGGCCCGAATAGCATCTTCGTCGGGGTCCGCACCCCACCCGGGCCCGGTTGGCAATTTCAAAACGCCGTTCTCAATTACGGGAGGCACTGTAACCAGGTCATCCTTCCAAGGCACATCGTCTGGGTCTATCTCCATTATTCGCAAGTGCGGAAGAACTGCACAAAAATGGGCGCTCATTAGCGTCGACAGGTGTCCATAAAAATTGTGTGGCGCAACATTAATCTCATACGGTTCAGCCATGGCCGCAATTTTCACAGACTCGAGGATACCATTCCATGGCACATCAATTATCGCAACATCGACAGAGTGTTGTTCAAAGAACGGCCTGTACTGCCGGCGGCCGTACAAAGATTCACAGGATGCTATCGGTGTCTTACATGATCTTCGAATATCCCTTAGGGCTGTGGGGTTATACGTGTCAATTTCAAACCACTGAAGACCGAGATCATCAAGCTCATGGACCATCCCAAGATAGCCCTCGGTTTTGAAGTTGAAGTTAATGTCCAAATGGACCTTAACTCCCGGGCCCGCTCCCTCTTGTAGCGCAAGAATCTGATTTCTCACCGCTTTTTTTACCCTATCGTCCGGGTTTAAAGCGAGATCCCATAACCCAGTATGCCTGAGAGTATCGGAGGGTCCTCCAGCTGAAAATCCTGGCATATACACCTCTGGTCCGCGAACGCGCTGAGGTCCCTCCTCTTCAAACAAAAACATGTTGGTCTTCAGGGCGCGAAACCCTGCATCGGCAACCTCTCTCCCCATCTCCCGGCAACCCTCTAGGGAGTTAAGCTGTTTGACGCCCAAAATTTCATGGTGGTGTAGTCGGTAAGTGCCACAATGCGACCAATATAACTCGATCTCATCCCTAACAGCCCCTCCCAACATCTCATAAACCGGAATACCGAGCGCTTTTGCCTTGATATCTACCAATGCGTTTTCTATCGCCGCAATAGCTTGGGAGATCAGCCCGCCAGGCGCCTGTCGGGTCTGTCCATAAAGGCTCGCACTAATTCTCCCAACTGCTCGGGGGTCCGTTCCAATCAAACTTTCAGCAAGTGGCCTAATGACACCAGTCAGGCCTTTGGATCCGTAGCCTTCATTGTACTCCGAATACCCTACTACACCTTCATCTGTCATGATTTTCAGGAAGGAAAAATTTCGCCATCCTGCATCACAGTGTAGATCTTCAATACCCGTTATCTTCATCTCGACCTCCCTCTTTCAATAGTCAACACGCTACAAGCGAACCCTTTTCCGCAGCCCCTGTTGTTCTCCTCCAACCTTCTCAGGAAGTAATACTTCCAGCAAAGTATCTCTGATGTTCTTTATATGCTCGTCTCCAACCACCTTCATTCCGAACATATCCTTAACATAAAATATATCCACAGCCCTAACACCGTATGTTGTTATCCGCGCCGATCCAATAGAAAGCCGTAGCTCCCTGAGGGTTCGTGTAACATCATACAATAAGCCCCCTCGATCTCGTGCATTCACCTCAATAACTGTGTAAGTAGAGCTTGCATTGTTGTCTACCAAAACCCGCGGCGCCACGGGAAGCACCCTCGTCCTGTCACGCAATGCGCTTTTACTCTCAATCAAGGTCTGCGGCTTAAAATCGTTGCGAAGTGTCTCCTCAATGGTATGAGAAAGCTTCGATGTCTGCTCATACGGCTGGCCATCTACACCCTGAATCCAAAATATATCCAACGCCATCCCATCAGTGGTCGAAAAAACCCTCGCGTCCGCTATAGTAGCGCCGCTAGCTGCCATCGCTCCAGCAATACCAGAAAATAATCCATGGTGGTCGGGACAATATATTGTCACCTCCGTGGCAGACCTTAACGGGTCTACCAATGAATCGAGTGCAAACTGCTTACCATGGCCATCCGCCTCTTTTATGAACTTGGCGTGCCGTGTGTGGATTTCTGTATCAAAGGACAACCAGTAACTCGGATATCCCCGTTTAAGGTATGCGGCCACTTCATGCGGAGCCCAATCGCTAAGGCTTTCACGTAAATTTTCCTGGGCCGCAGCAACACGTTCGGGGCGATCAAGCCGCGTTCTGCCCGCGCTAAGCTCGGCAGCTGCTTCACTATATAGGCCTTCTATCAGTTGCGCCTTCCATCCATTCCATACCTTAGGTCCCACAGCTCGGATGTCAGCCACTGTCAACACTAGCAAAAGCCGAAGCCTTTCAAGCGATTGCACTTCTCTAACAAAATCACTAACCGTCCTTGGGTCCCCTATATCCCGCTTAAATGCAGTGTTGGAAAGCAGCAAATGATTTGCTACCAACCAGGAAACAGTCTCCGTATCTTCGTGATTTAGTCCAAATCTTGGCCCCATCTTTAAGGCAATTTTCGCACCAATTGAGGAGTGATTGCCACCCCTACCCTTCCCTATATCGTGAAGAAAGAGTGCTAGATACAAAACATTTCTTGACAACAAATCGCTGGCAATCTCCGTTACCAGCGGCAGTTGCTCAGATAACTCACCTTTCTCCAAGCTCCACAATATTCCAATGGCAAATATCGTGTGTTCGTCCACCGTGTATACATGGTACATATCGTGCTGCATCTGGGCTACTACCCTACCAAAATCGAGTATGAATTTTCCTAAAACACCGCTCTCATTCATCCGCCGAAGGGCGATGGCCGGCTCCATAGTCGATGTAAGAACTTCAAAGAAAATCTTATTAGCCCGGTCATTGGCACGCAACTCGGCATCCACTCTCTTTAGGCTGCGTCCCAGCAGACGCAATGCGTTTGGATGGATGTCTAGCCCATTCTTTTGGGCCTCCCGGAAAAGTTCCAATATCTTGATTGGGCTTCGCTCAAATTCAAAATCATTGGCCACATCCAACCGCCCGTTGGATATTTGAAATCCTAAGACAACACTATACTTCCTAAAGCTTTTGAAGCCTGTTTTCCTAGTGGCGTTCCTATGTTCAACCTCTAACGCAGAGCAGAACGTTCGGGTTAGATTTCCCACATCTTTGGCAACCCTATAGTAGTACTTCATGAAACGTTCCGCACCAGTCGCATTGCGACGGGACCCAAACTGCATCAAGTCGGCAACGGGCGCCTGCTGGTCGAAAGTGAGCCTATCCTCCTTTCGGGAAGCCAGATAGTGCAGATGGAAGCGAACAGTCCATAGAAATTTATTTGATTTCTCAAAAAGTTTTTTTTCATCCTGCTTAAGGACACCCTGAGAAACTAGATCCTCTATTTCATGTATTGGGTACAGGTATCTTGCAATCCAATACAGAGTATGAAGATCGCGCAAACCACCCTTACCATCTTTTATATTAGGCTCCAGCACGTAGCGCGATTTTCCCATCTGGGTGTGTCGATCAGTCCGTTCGGACATCTTAGCCGCTAGAAACTCATCCCCGCCTTTCGTCAGCACCTCTTTCCTGAATCGCCGCATAAATTCTGTAAACAGAGACTGATCTCCGCATACATGCCGTGCTTCAAGGAGACTGGTGCAAATTGTCACATCTTTTCTAGCCCTCGCCACACTCTCATCCAAGGATCTAGTCGCGTGACCTACTGTTAGACCTAAGTCCCAAAGTAAATATAATAGGTACTCGACTACTTGCTCACCCCTCGGCGTCAACTTCCAGGGATGCAAAAAACATAGATCGACGTCGGAAAAGGGGGCCATCTCTTCTCGCCCATAGCCCCCAACTGCGATGAGAGATAGTCTGTCAGCTACCGTTGGATTTATTGCTGGAAAGATCTCCCCGTCGACACGTTCAAAGGCGATGCGAATAATCTGATCCATCAAAAAGCTGTTGGCTAACGCCG
The DNA here is from genome assembly GCA_902562525.1 of uncultured Alphaproteobacteria bacterium. GTDB lineage: Bacteria > Pseudomonadota > Alphaproteobacteria > UBA7887 > UBA7887. Next base: position 3,029 of record CACETT010000006.1, on the reverse strand, counting down.
CCACAATGCCATCAGATTTATCCGCGAAAATCTCTCTCACAGCACTCCGGCCAGCATCCAAACCTTCTCTAAGTTGCTCCAGCAGAACTGTTCGATACTCTGTCGATCCAGATAAACCCTTCAGTTGTGCGGAAAGCTCGGATGTTAAGTGCCGCCTATCGATGACTGCCCTTTGGTTAAACGGCAGCCTACTCATCAGCTTCCATTATTCTGCGTAGATTGTACAACGCATCCAGTGCCTCACGTGGGGTTAAATTGTCTGGCTCAATCTGCTGTAATTGTTCCCGGACAGCATCAACTGAATGAAGATCCGGATCTTCATTAGTGATGGAAAATAGGGGTAGGTCTTCCGTAGACAGGGTCAGATCTGAGCCTCGTTCTTCATGCTCGAGTACGGCCAGCACCTCCTGAGCACGCTTTAATACCCGTGATGGCAGTCCCGCCAAGCGAGCAACCTGTATGCCGTAAGAACGGTCTGCTGACCCAGATGCCACCTCATACATGAAAACGACCGTATCCTTCCATTCCTTTACTCGCATATAATAACAGACAAGGGAATTAAGTCTGGAAGATAAAGCCGTAAGCTCGTGGAAATGTGTAGCAAAAAGCGCGCGGCATCTGTTGTGAGTGTGGAGGTATTCAACTGCAGCCCAGGCTATAGACAGGCCATCATACGTGGCCGTACCGCGCCCTATTTCATCCAATACGACCAACGAACGCTCACTAGATTGATTTAGTATAGCTGCTGTCTCTATCATCTCTACCATGAAAGTAGATCGGCCACGGGCAAGATCATCCGCCGCGCCCACCCTACTAAACAATCTATCGACGATGCCAATATGCCCGGCTTTTGCAGGAATGAAGCTTCCGGTCTGCGCTAACACTGCGATAAGAGCATTCTGTCGCAAAAAGGTGCTCTTACCTGCCATGTTTGGACCGGTAATAAGCCAAAGCCTACATTCAGAGTCTAAATTACAACTGTTGGGGATGAAAGCTACATCTCCTTGAGACATGTCCGACTTAGCTTCAACCACAGGGTGTCTCCCGCCATCAATATTAAATTGTAGACTATCGTCTACTACCGGACGCACATAGTTTCGTTCTGCAGCCAACTGAGCAAAACCGGCGGATACATCTAAGGCTGCCAGGGCAGCAGCCGTTTTGGTGAGCGGAAGCCGCTCGTTACATACCTTTTCAACGAGTGTTCGAAATAGCTCTAACTCAAGTGCCAGCGCATCCGAAGCCGATGACGAAATCATTTTCTCCAAGTCACCCAGTTCCAAGCTAGTAAACCGGACCGAATTTGCGAGTGTTTGCCGATGCACAAAGCTTGTGGGAACATTATCTGCCTGTGCCGTCCTCACCTCTATAAAGTAACCTAAAATATTATTCTGTTTTATTTTCAGAGCTGACAATCCTGTTTCCAAGCGGTAGCGATTTTCTAGATCCCTGATTAAGCGTCTGCTCTCATCACGCCCTAAGCGGAGCTTGTCTAAGCGTTCAGAGAAGCCTTCTGCAATAAAGCCTCCCGCCCTGGCTAAGAGCGGCAAATCAGCAGAAAGAGCGACCGATAACAGATCTAAAATTTCTTGGTGCGCATGAAAAAATCTGCCATAGCGCTCCATTAAGTCCCCTGTCTTAGCTATCTCCCCCGCAGAAAGAAGCGCATGAATCCGGCTACCTACGACAATGACATTCTTAACTACCAACAAATCGCGAGGCCCCCCCCGATCCAAGCTGAGTCGTGCTAAGGCTCGTTCTAAATCCGGGCAACTCCGCAAAAGCTTACGTAGTTCCGACCGCATAGGGCTACCGTCGACCAAACAAGCAACTTCATCCAAACGTTCGGTTATTAGGTTCGGATCAGTGACAGGCGCCATCAATCGCGCTGCAAGCAGCCGCGCTCCAGAAGCGCTACAAGTAAAGTCAACGGCCCCCAGCAAGCTTTTTTCCCGGCTACCATCTAGGGATACTACAATCTCCAAGCTCCGCCTGGTTGCTGAGTCTATTGCCATAACGGCGTCTGCATTTTGTTTCCTAGGAGGAGATAGGTGAGGCAATTGACCTTTCTGGGTTAGTCGCACATATTCAAGAAGTGCACCACAAGCCCCCAACTCCGCGCGCCCGAAAATTCCAAATCCCTCGAGAGCCAGGACGGCGAACGCTTCCTTCAGACGGGCCTCACCACCGTGGCTACCGAAACGAGATTGTGGCAGAAACGTCAAGATAGACTTCCATTCTGCAAGAACCTGAGCAAGCATTCCCTCCTGACTAGCAGACTCCGGTACCAACAACTCCCCGGGCGCTATTTGGGCTATTGCAGAGCCTAGATCTTCCAAGGCTGGAGCAGAGCAAAAAAAGCTTCCTGTAGAAATATCAATCCAAGCCAACCCAATGTCTGGCCCCACCGCGCCAACAGCCGCCAGGTGATTATTTGAGCGGGCATCTAAAAGACCTTCCTCCGTCAACGTTCCTGGAGTAATAATCCTCACCACATCCCTTTTTACCAAGGCCTTGTAACCCCGTTTTCGCGCGTCTATAGGGCTTTCCAACTGCTCGCAGATAGCAACCCGATGGCCACCCTTTATTAGTTTTTGTAGGTAGGCCTCGTGGCTATGCACTGGGACCCCACACATGGGTACATCTACACCCTCGTGCTGACCACGTTTTGTCAAAGCTATATCGAGGGCAGACGCTGCCAACACGGCGTCTTCAAAAAACAATTCATAAAAATCTCCCATCCGATAAAACAACAGGCAGTCTTCATGCTCCTGTTTTATTGCCCAATATTGAGCCATCATCGGAGTCGGTTTTTGTTTGGCGTTATCTATAATAGCAATAATCCTCTCAGTATGAGCCCAAGAGATTGTAATGGGTTTGTCACTTCCACCAATATAATAACACAGCCCTTTTATAGAGAGTTCCTTTACGATCTCGTCCGACAGTACTAGAATCTCTCTCTGATATAGGTACAATACATGCGGATACGAACCCCAGAAAGAAGGGTCATGCCATCATCTAACAAAACG
>CACETT010000005.1 GCA_902562525.1 uncultured Alphaproteobacteria bacterium | reverse complement strand
CGATTGGACTGTACCCAAAGAATGGCGGATTCGCTCTGGGAGAGTAACCTGCTCCGACGGGACAGAATATGCAAATTTTGAAACGAACAACCTCCACGTCGTCAATTATTCGCAACCGGTAGATACTCACCTTTCGCGCGACGAGCTTGACTCCCATCTCCATTCATTACCCCATGTCCCAAAAGCAATACCCTACGTCTTTAGTTACTACCAAAAAAATTGGGGTTTCTGCCTACCCGACCACGTTCGTCGGAGCATGCCCGAAGATAATTACCATGCGCAAATTGATTCAGAATTCGTTGACGGCCAGTTGGACTTTGCCGACCTTGTATTACCCGGTGAATCCGAAAACGAAATTCTGCTCACCTCATATCTTTGTCATCCATCGATGGCGAACAATGAGCTGAGCGGGCCGCTTGTTTTACTCGCACTCTATAATCGCCTGGCCCGCAGAAGGCGACGTTACACCTATCGGTTAGCCCTGCACCCAGAGACAATAGGGGCCATTTGCTACCTCCATCGAAATGGAGATCATCTGCGTCAACGGCTGGTCGGAGGCCTCGTCTTAACCTGTCTCGGCGGACCCTCGCAAAGTCTTTCCTACAAGCAGAGTCGCCAAGAAAATGCACTCATAGATAAGGTCGTGGACGCCTTTAATAGATCGGGCTCCCCGCAGATCTATGTACGACCATTCACCCCACAAAATGGTTCGGACGAACGGCAATACTGCTCTCCCGGCTTTAATTTCCCGATGGGCCAGATGGCCCGCACCGTCTATGACGGTGAGGCCGACTGGTATCACACTTCCCTAGATAACAAAAACTTCATGAGGATTGATTCACTAGTGCGGAGCGCCGATGAAATTGACCAGCTGTTACGCGCATTCGAATACGCTGGGCCATTCCGGACTCTTCATCCCTTTGGTGAACCTCAACTTGGACGTCGGGATCTCTATCCTAATATCAATAAACGCGATACCTGGAAACAAGGCTCCGCGGACCAACCAGACGACCCACACTTCCGTAAACGAATGCTTTTTATCCTAAACTACAGTGACGGCGATCATACGATCCTCGACATCGCTGAACGTTGCGGCTGCAGTGTGTGGGATTTGATTCCCGTGATCGGCACGCTGGAGCGAGCCGGGCTTATACAAAAAGGAGATTGAGAGAACCCTGATGCGAATCGTTCTGCTAATAGGATCTCACCCCCGTCATCTGTTCGTAGCACGGCAGGTCCTCGCAACAGGTATGGTCACCGGTATTGTAGTGGAGACACGTGAACACATGTTGCCGACACCGCCAACAGGACTAGGTGATGATCTCAGGGCCTTATTCAATCGCCATTTCAGTGATCGAGACATGGCCGAACAAAAAGCATTTGGACTCTCCAATAGACTAGATTTCGACGGAAACATGATCAACGTCACCGCCGAAACATTAAATACCCCAAGAGTCCGCGAATTCCTGGATGTACAGAAACCGGATCTCGCATTGGTCTACGGCGTCCACAAACTGAACAATGAAACCCTGTCTCATGTCCAGGGCAGATTCTGGAATATCCACGGTGGCCTATCGCCCTGGTATCGAGGAGTCACCACCCTGTTTTGGCCTAGCTATATGCTAGAACCACAGGCTACTGGCATGACCGTGCACGAAGTTACCTCTGCGATTGACGGCGGGCCGATAGTGCATCAGGTTGCAGCGCCTTTAGTACGAGGTGACGGCGTTCATGATCTCGCCTGTCGCGCGGTCACAACGATTGCCGAAGAGGTGAAGATGCTCACCACCATGCTTGCCGACGATGCAATCGCACCAGCAACGACCCAGCACACAGTCGGCAAGATTTGGCGGGCACGCGACTGGCAACCTGAGCATTTACAGCTTATCTATGAACTTTACGAAAATCGCATTGTGGATCATTATCTCAACGGACGGTTCAAGCAGTGGACACCAAACCTCATTCACCAGTTCTAAATAGACAAAGCTTGGTTATAAAAAAGGGAGAAAAACTCTGCTGATAGAGCAACCCCTTGGACAACCTATACAGTGCGCGCTGAATCTCTGGAATCGCTCCCAGTCATCGGCTAACGTAAATTTTGCCATACTTCGTGCTTTTGAGTATTTGCCAAAAAGATGTGGTTTTGACTTGGATATCATTGTGGAGACTGGCCATGTTTCCCATGCTAGCGCAGCTGCAGTTATAGCGGGCCAAGAAGCGGGCCTCCTGGCCTATGTTCAACAAAAATCGGACCGGAGCGCCAAGGTGATTTGGTTAGATCCAAGATTAAATCCAACCCAGAGACAATGGCTCTTACTAGATATTAGCTCGGATCTTGCCTTTGGCCCGCACCACCTCGAAGTTGGTGATATAACCACTGAAAACTGGCAAAACGATCGTTTTCACTGCCCTGTGCCGACCGAAGACTGGCGATTAACTCTAGCCGTCTTGCGAGGACTCGCTGGGTCCGGAAAATTACCTCAGGATACCTTGGTTTCAACTCAAAACTTTTCCCATCTATCCCGGATTTTGGGAAAGCCTGCCGTCTCAGCTTTATCGGCTCTATCAAGCCTAGAATCCACTAGGCTACGCGCCAAGGCTATTGAGAAGTGGCGCGAAGACTACCGTTTTAACGTATCCCCTAGACTGTTTTCTTATCCCAAAGCAACGGCTCGTAAACATCTCTCACGATTTATATTTTTTCGTCTCTTTCTTTGGGAAAGACATCGGCCACCTTTCATAGTCATAACGGGGGCTGACGGTGTTGGAAAAACAACGTTGATATCCCATCTAGCGGTTTTACTCAGTCAGTATCCAATGGATTTTGATATCTTCCACCACCTTACCGCAATGAAAACAACCAACTGGCAACCAGAGAGAGAGAAATCGTTGATTGGTGTAGCCACTAAACCGCGCTTCAACATAGTCCACAAAATAGCCCAGATTATCTGGCGATTGTTCGTTCCAACTTGGCTGCAACAAGCTATTATTGGAATAAACGGTGAGTTACGCTACTCATCTCGCCTTAATTTTAAAATCGGCACCTCTTTTTTTTCTGGCCGCGCCTCTCTGATCGATCGCTATGTATTTGATCGTCTAATACGCCTTGAGATCGACCAACGCCACCCCCTACAAAAGTGGGTGGGCCGTCTTAATTGCCGATTTATGCGCCGGCCCCGACTAGCAATCCTGCTTTCTGATACGCCAGAGCGCATCCATGCGCGCAAGGATCAATTCAATATAGATACCATCCAATACTACGAAAAACGACTTCGACTATTAATTGGGCACAACCAAACTCCTATGGCTGAACTACGTGTCGCCGGCAAAATGCCAGAGGATTTGGCCCAGGAAGGCCTGCGCCTAACCCTTGATTCCCTTGGCCCCGAGGTCCCCGCATTGGTGGCTGCCTGGGACCGGGCACACCGAAAGTCGCCTAAGAGCAAGCAAGCCGTCCCATAAATAAAGCCCCGGGCCACCGACAGATTTCTTTTAAAGACCTTACTACAGCGAAGGGGGGCAAGGCCAGTTAGTCTCTGTATGATGAAGAACTCACATTATTTACATCAGCGTCAGGCCCGAAGTCCTTTAGCTTTTAAAGCGATGAATTTCTAAAAAAATCAATCTTTATCCTGTTAATTTTTGGACCTTAGAAAAAATGGCTGCGGCACAGAGCAAACTCTACAAAGGATTTTTTGTCATCTCAGGCACCCATGGCGTAGGCAAAAGCACAACATTAGAACTCGTAGCCTACCAATTAAATGGATCGGGACATTCAGTCCGCAGTTTTCATCATCGATTCAAAGGCCAAAACAATAAAGTTAGCATACCAAAGAAGTCCCTAAAGCCCTCTCCCTATTTCGGTATACGACGTGCATGGAGATGTCTGCCCAAAGACGTGCGATTGACGATAGTTGCCCTACTAGACGCCTACAATTATGCAAAAAAAATAGCCCGCAAGATTAAAAGCATCCACGAGTCTGGTAACTTAGCATTAGCTGATCGCTATGTTTACGATCAATTAATCGACCTTTCTCTCCGAAAACATCCATTCCGGAATATCTTAGCTTTTGGCCTAGCCAGCCGAATCATGACGCGACCAACATTAACCATAGTGCTAACCGATCAGCCGGAACGAATCCATTCCCGTAATCCAGAACTGACTATCTCCCAAAATGCAAAATACCAAGATACTCTCATACAGCTACTGGGTTCTCGCAAGATACCCTACCAAGAAGTTTCGGTTTTCGACCGAACTCCGAAAGAGGTCGCCAATGAAGTAAGCCATATAATTATTAACCATATACTTTGCCACTCTGTCACCGAATAATCTTAGATCATCAATGTTAAAATCATACAAAGTTTTCAACTACTACACCATATTCTACCGATACGCTGGTTGGCGCCTCCCTTTCTTAATTTTACTTATATTGGGAGCAGGTCTCCTGGAATTAGTAGGTATTATGACCCTACTGCCATTATTCCAAGTTGCACTTGGTGAATCGTTGAATAATCCAATTTCTGAAATAGTCGCTACTGGGTTGAATAAACTGGGTGTTGATGCATCCTTTGCTAATCTTATATTCCTCATAGCTGCCATATTCATAGCTAAGGGTGCTCTAGTTTTTATGCACAGTTACCTAACTGTGCGCACGGTTACAATGGTCAGAAAAGCTGTCCAAACCTCTCTGGTAACTGGTCTGGAAAACGCCTCTTACTCTTTCTTTCTAAAACAGAAAACCGGCTATCTTTCTAACCTACTTTCCGTAGAAACAGGTAGATTTTCCGCCTCTCTTCGGACATTCGCACAGGTATTTGTCACATCTATCTATATTCTCATCTACCTCCCAGCTATTGTAGTTTTTGATACAGAGATGGCACTCGTGACAATAGCTGTCGGTGCGCTAGCAATTTTGCTTGTACGACCTCTCATCTCACGAACAAAAAAACTTTCCATTACTGTTTCAAATGAAGCGGCTGGACTCTCCAGTCAAATGATTGAATTCGTTCAGGCATTTCCTTACCTTAAAGCTACTGCAAACGTCGATAAAGCTCGTCGACATATTATGCGACATGTCAACCAACTCGTTGACCTCCATATGCGAATAGGAATCAGGACAGCCACTCTTTCCGGGTTTAAGGAGCCCATTGCTGTTACCGCTTTGCTTGGATATCTATTTTATAAAGTTGAACTGTTAGGTGGCTCCCTATCCGCTGTAGCTGTCGTAGCCCTTCTTCTTTATAGAGTGCTTAGGCAAATTCTGGAACTACCTGTATCAATCCAGAGATTAAACCAGTTAATAGGTGGCGTACATTTTGTAGCTGATTTCGCACAACAGATTGAGAATTCAGCAGAAAAAGATGGTTTTCAATCTATAAAAAACATCAGTGGAGATTTGGTGCTATCGAACGTAACCTTTCACCATGGCTCAGTCCCCATTCTAAAAGATATTAGTATGCGCATAGAGCCACACAAGACATACGGCATCGTGGGTGCGTCGGGCTCAGGGAAAACAACTCTTTTCCATGTACTTACCGGGCTGTTGAATCCAACCAGTGGCAACATCAGCATTAATGGCCAAAATTACCGAAGTCTTAGCCTTAGGTCACTACGACGCCTTTTCGGTTATGTCCCACAAGAGCCTCTCATATTCAATGATACCGTGGCGAATAATCTATCCCTTTGGGGAACAGGAGCCGACAAAATCAACGAACAAAATAAGATTAAAGCTGCAGCAGATGCCGCGAATTGCAGCACATTCATAGACCTTTTCCCAGAAGGCTACGAAACACTTGTCGGGGAGCGGGGAACAAGATTGTCGGGAGGGCAGCGCCAGCGGATTGCCATAGCCAGAGAACTCTACCGAGATCCGGAAATTTTAATCTTTGACGAAGCAACGAGCGCTCTGGACTCAGCTGCCGAGAGTATAATTCAGAAATCTATTGAACAACTTCATGGAAAGCGCACCATAATAGTAATTGCTCATAGACTGTCCACGATTCGCAATTGCGACCAAATTTATGTAATGGAGGATGGCAAAATTGCTGAGCATGGCTCTGTAACTGAGCTATTTAATAAAACAGACTCCCACTTCCGAAGAATGTGTTTGGAACAAGATATTACAATCTAGTTGCCAGGGTTTATGTTGACTTTCCCGAACCATATATCGAGCCCGGACAAACGACATAATGGTAAAACCCTTTATAACAAAAAGGAATTTCGACATATGAGAGTTGTAATCAATATATGTTTTTTTGCCAGTATAACCTTGACCACAGTGCTGATGTCCAAAATTGTTAGTTCAAACAACCAGGATAAGGGACCATTTGATTGGCGCGATGACTGGGAGTTAGCCGAAAACTTAACAATGAATATCGACACCACGGGCTACAAGTTTCCATCCCACATAATGTTTGTGGAACAACCAGGCAATCAACCCAATGATCCACTATATTTTGTTCTGGAGCTGAAGGGTACAATTAAAGTGGTCACCAATGATCGGTCCATCCATACCTTTGCAAGTGATGTGCTACCAATTCCTCAGGGACCAAACTCCTTCGACCCGGTCGGCCTCACGGGCATTTGTTTAGAACCTGAAAATGGCTATGTATTTGTTACGTTCGCTTACCTCGATGAAAGCCAAATATATCGGAACGGCATGGCTCGTTATTCTACAACACCCGGTACCTTTGGTATATCAGGAGTGGACCGGGTTGACCTTCTCGACATTTTTAACACTGAGCGCTCCGCCACCTCCCATCAAATCGGTCCATGCGAGGTCCACAAAGGGCACGTGTATACTGCTGTTGGTTACGGAAGTGAAAAAGCCCAAGCGCAAAACCTTCATTCGACACTTGGTTCCATCATCCGAACGGATCTCGACTTTCATCCACCCGCAGATAACCCGTTCTTTCAGGACGATGGTATAAATACCGCCATTGATTTCGTTTGGGCCTACGGGTTTCGGAATATTTTTGGCCTAAAAATGGTTGAGGGTCGCCTATTCGCAACAGAGAATGGGGGTGATATAGACCGCTTCACCGAAATATTTAAAGGGGAAAATTATCTCTGGGATGGTACCGATTGGGGTATAGGCGCGAGGGCAAAACAAATTTTTGCACCAGCTGTCGGCCTTGTGGACTTGGACTACATCTCTAAAGCGAATGAAGTGCTCCCCGAAAATTACCGCGGCTTTTTTGTCACGGCATCATCAGGATCGCCCGGTGAAATCGGTCGTAGCGTGGATGGAAAACGGAGCATTCTCCTTTTAGATTATAACATGGACAACGAAAGAATGGGGCAGGTTCCACATCCCATTCTTAGTTACAGAGGGAGCGGAATGCAAATCCCTGTGTCTGTTGCGCTAGGTCCAGATGGACTTTATTTTGTACCAATTTTGCCAAACCAGGAAGGTAGGGTGACGGTCCTCCGGATTAGCGCCGCGCCCGATAGTACATACCCCCATCGCTTAGGGACAGACGCGTCACCACTGGCCCTAATCAATCGTTATGGTTGTCGACAATGCCATATGATTGACGGAGCCGGCGGAAGCTTCGGCCCTGCCCTGAATGATAGTTTACGTACCCGCCTGATATCTATATTAAGCGAAAGCTCGTATGCGGATCGGGTTGCAGAAGTCGATCGTCTCGAAAACAAACCATTTGTGGATTTTCGCGAAGCTAGAGAAAGCATCCTACAGGCTTCGGATGATGAGCGCGCAACCAGGTGGTTGTCAGCCTATTTACAAGAACCTACGTTTGATAATCCCAAAGCCAGCATGCCTAATCTAGGGATCACCCGTGTCCACGCAGAGATTATTGCTGAACATCTGTTGGCATCCGCACCCAGATCAGACTCGGATTTCGGGCCACTCCACCGTCTTCGTTTCCTCCTAGCATCTTACGTGCCGGAACTGAGGTACCGCCATTTATTAATAGCATTTGGTGCAGGGGGCATCATGGGAATTCCAACGGCGATAATTTTCCTTCGAATCTTCAGAAGGCGCACACCCACTTCTCAATAATGTTAAAATGAGGCCCAATCATTGCTCCTCCATCCAACTACATCGGAATAATAGCCACATAGAAAGTCTATGAAATTTCATAAACCAAATCATAATCAGAAGATTAGCTCAAAAACAACGCTATTACCCTACGGCCGGCAGTCAATCCATACAACTGACATAGATGCAGTGATTGAGGTTCTTAAGAGCAATTGGCTGACAACCGGGCCAGCAGTCAAAACATTTGAAGAGGCGTTATGCAGTAACACTCATGCAAAATACAGTATAGCCTGCAGCAGCGGAACAGCCGCACTTCACCTATCCATGATAGCGGCCAATATAGGCCCAGGGGACAACGTAATTGTCCCAGCAAACACCTTCCTTGCAACCGCAAACGTTGTACGCCTAATGGGTGCAGAAGTAATATTTGCAGATGTTGACCCCGATACTGGCCTCATGTTGGCAAAGCATGCAGAAGAGGCCCTTACTCGTACGGAGGCACACAGGGTAAAAGCGATAATCCCAGTTTATTTTGCTGGGCAATGTTCATACCCTGCCCAGCTTCGAGAATTAGCTGATGCTCATGGTCTTCTCGTTATCGCTGACGCCTGCCATGCGCTCGGAACTACTTATGAAGCGGACAAAACTCGCTACTACGTTGGTTCCAACACCCACAGTGACCTAACTGCCTTCTCATTCCATCCAGTAAAAACTATAACAACCGGAGAAGGCGGGGCGGTCACCACCGAAGACCCCGACCTGGCTAAAAAACTTCGGATCTTTTGTAATCACGGCATGGTTCACAACCCGGAGGAATTTCAAAATCACGCCCTTGCTCAATCCTCAGATGGATCTATCAACCCTTGGTACTACGAACTTTCCCAACCCAGCCTTAATTACCGCATTAGCGACCTACATTGCGCACTAGGCGCAAGTCAGCTGTCACGCCTTCCAAGTATTGTCAGGCACCGTCGGGCACTTGCAGCCCACTATAGGGCCCGCCTAACCGGGCTAGGTCCCCTTATACGGGCCCTCACGGTCGTAGATAAATGTGATGCTGCGTGGCATCTACAAGTGGTTGTTATCGACTTCGAGAGAGCGGGAATTACCCGAGCCGGCCTTATGGCACTCTTGAAAGAAAATGGAATCGGTAGCCAAGTACACTATATCCCTGTCCCCTGGCAACCATATTACAAAAATCGCTATGGTACGGCTCGCCTACCTGGCACCGAATCCTACTACAATTCTTGTCTCAGCTTACCTCTTTTTGAATCAATGACCATGACTGACGTAGACCGGGTAGTTGACATGCTAGTGGATTTTCTAAATTAGACAACCTGCTGAAACTCAATGGGATTAACAAATAAATGCTGATACCTACTAATAGCCTTGGAAGCATAACTGAGTGGCACAATGGACGGGAATGGAGCCCAGCCGATCTAATTGCTCAGGGCGGCAGGACTGCTGAACAACTAAAAAAATCGGGGTGAGGCAACAACACAACGTCATTATTTGGCATGGAGGGACGGGGCAATTTTTTGCTGATTTAATAGGTATTTGGAGGCTGGGGGCATGCGCCGTATGCCTCAACCCTTCCACAACTCAAGAGGAAATCGAGCGTATCATTAAATTTGTTGATGCAGCTGCTATTTTAGATGCTGGATCGCACAGGTTGGATTTAAAGCTAGGCTCCAAAATCCTAGACAGTAGTGCCTTCGAAGGTTCTGGCATGGGCACCTTGGGGCATTCCCAGCTTGATGATAATGCAATCATCCTCTTCACCTCTGGAACTACGGGAACCCCTAAGGGAGTTGTTCACTCCTTCCGATCGCTGTTAGCGCGTGTATCCCTCAACCAAACACACTTATCTCAGGGGATCCTCACGAGAACCCTGTCGGTCCTACCCACACACTTTGGACATGGTTTGATAGGAAATTGTCTTACCCCGTTATTGGGCGGCCACCCCCTAGTTCTCGCGCCTGCCACCAATCTAGATGTTAGCGTCAAAGAGTTACGACAGTGGTGCACAGGAAGATTAGCGCGCGAGAAAATCCCATCCCGCTGGTTCATAATTGATGACATTCCGAAAACAGACCGTGGTAAAATTAATCGTGATAATGTTGCCACCTATTGCTTGACACTCGAATCCTGAAGTATACGTGCAACGTTTTGCCTTCCTTTTTGGCAACCCTTGTTAGAGGAGCCCAATCACCACAGTTTTAATATGCTGACTGGATCGCGTCTGATAACCTTTCAAAAATTATTTAACCTCGCGAGTTTGCTCAAGTTAAATGCCCCATGAAACCACCGAAAAATTTCCAGACGTCTCAGCGTTCAAGCGAGATGGCTACTGTGTTCTGCCGGAACTTTTTAAAAAAGATGCCGCCACACATTGGCGAGAGAAAATAAATACTTTGTTTGGATTCCCAGAAGGCCCGGAAGCAGTCAAAGCCATCGCAGGCCGCACGTTTGCGCTGGCTGACGGAGTGACAACACAGAAGCAATTTTGGCCAATAATATTTAACCGGCCATTACTTAAGGCAGTCCAGGCGCTCATCGGAGGCGACATTAGATACACTCAACACTCTGATCTCCATGTTAACCTTCCCGGCGGCCGTTGGCATCGCGATAATGCCTTTCGCAACTATGGCGTTGGCCCAGATTGGGATGAATCGGGCGAACCCTACCGTGTTGTGAGGATTGCAATTTACCTCTCTGAATATTCAGAAAGCAATTCTTCACTAGTCGTCCTGCCTGGAAGTCATAAGAAAGAATCTAAACTCAACCGATTAGAGTACGTTCTATGGAACCGAATACGCACCCACCTTAGACGGTATGAGAAAAACGACCGACTTGGCCACAACTTTTTTTCCACTTCCTGCCACACTATTAAAACACATCCAGGAGACTGTGTGATATTTGACCAACGTCTGATGCACGCAGGTGGGATACTTTCCGGCCCTGAGCCAAAGTACTCAATTTTCCTATCATTTGGTGCTAACAATACACATTCCAGGAATCATAGAGCGTTTTTTCTGAACAGGCCTACATATAATCCGGCCATTCCGCGAGCTCTACGCCAAAAATTATTACAGAGTGGCCTTTTGCTTGACCACTCAAACTAGCCCGCTAGAACAAGAGACTTTTCGGAAAGGACCCTTGATGACTTTAGACCAAAAACCATTTTTAATCGCCGAGATAGGAATCAACCATAATGGTGACGTCGAGCTTGCAAAAAAAATGATATTCGCAGCATCCGACGCCGGATTTGATGCTGTTAAGTTTCAGAAACGGACCATAGACATTGTATATTCGCAACAATACCTGCAGGGCAAACGCGAGAGTCCATGGGGCAACACACAGCGCGCGCAAAAAGAGGGTTTAGAGTTTAATGCGGAAGAATACAATACACTGCATTCTTACTGCAGAGACCTAGACATTCAGTGGACCGCCTCATGTTGGGATCTTGAGAGTTTCACATTTCTGAAGTCTTATGACCCTCCCTTTCACAAAGTTGCGTCGCCAATGCTTGGACATCTGCCGCTTCTTAGAGAAATAGCAGGCGATGGCAGACCTACTGTTATTTCCACTGGAATGTCCTCACTTGAGGAGATAGACGAAGTCGTAAATATATTTCAAAAGAATGGGTGCCCTTTCGAACTAATGCACTGCAACTCCACCTACCCAATGCCACTTGAAGATGCAAATCTTCTTGCCATCCCAATGTTAAGGGACCGTTACAAGTGTGAGGTAGGTTACTCTGGCCATGAAACCAGCCTAGTAACTGTTTGCATAGCAGCCGTAGCATTGGGCGCTACCTCTCTGGAACGACATATAACCCTGGACAGGTCAATGTATGGATCTGATCAAGCTGCCTCCATTGAAACAAAATCTCTAAGAAGTTTTGTTACTGCAGTAAGAGCAACCCCAAAAACCCTGGGCAATGGGAAGAAACGCATCCTGGAATCCGAGATAGAGGCGAGAGAGAAATTGCGCCAAAACGTGACTTAAGAAAATAGGATAATTATACCTGCTGTTTGCTCTACTAAACTTAGGGAACAACATTCCTAATGAAAACCTCAGATACAAACCGTATTTCCCACCCCACTCTGATCGGTGGAGCAGCCCGTTCAGGAAAAACAGCACTGGCACTGGCACTACAAAATTCGGCCGGACCGATTGCGGGATTCCCGTTGGAAGGCGTTTTTCACGTGTACAATAGACGTAGATTTCCTTTCTTCAAAACACAGCGCAAAAGGATACTCAGCGAATATCTTAACCGACCACGATATACTACAAGTGATAGAGTCCACACGGAGTCGCCAATAGACTACATGGGGGACCAGGTGGCTAAAATATCAGCAGATATACCCTCGTCGATAACCCATCAAATTAGTCTGCTGGGCTGGGTAATGGACCATTTTTGCGAAAGTCAACAATGCAGATCTTGGGCTGTATTCGATTTACATCCAGAGTTTTTCTTTGAGACATATAAAAAATTTATACCTAATCTTCGTCTAGCCATAATGCATCGTGACCCTTACGAAGCTATAGCAGCCGCAATGTTCTGGCGAAGCTGGCCAGAGGCGCCCCCTAACCGACGAAAGCGTTTCCGCTTAATGTTAGCCTCTTGGTACATGTCAAATGTCGTTTCAGATTCTTTAATTCAAAAATACCCCAATTCGGTATCTCGTTTTTCATTCAACATGTTGTGCGCCGGCGATAAGCAAGAGTTATCCAGGCTCACTCAATTTTTCCCGGTTGGGGCTGCTGAGATTGAAAAGTTCTTCAGCTTCGCTCCACATTTCCGCTTTGACAGGCACTCCCGGTTTCTCACTCCCAAAAATGACTGGGAAAAACTCCTCACAAGTGACGAACTCAGCGAAATAGGTGCTCTAGCAAAAGGGATTGTATCCGACCCATCCATCCGTTTCTTATTGACCTTTAGCGCTCGCGCCCCAAACCTTACACGGCAAATATTGGATGCTTATTTATATCCGGGTAAAACTGCTCGAAGACATTGGAATGCGCTGAAGCAACTAATGATTGATGCCCAGGCTGGTGTACAGCTGCGTTTTAACAGGTAGGCGATTAACTTATGGGAAGACCACAAACCGTTTTTATGGATTTGTTTTCACTCGACCTTATCGCTGCACCCCACGAAAGCCTAAAGGACATCTCCTGGCCCGTCCCCTATTCAGCGTACGCCAACATTAGCAGTAGTATTTCAGAACAAGTTATTACTCAACTCAGAAACACTCGGGATGATGAAACCCTTTGCGCAATTCTCAGGTCTAAAGCATACGATATTATTTGCGATTTGTCTGTATTGCTGCGTGCAGCAATAAATGTGGCAAGAGCAAAAAGCGCTGGAATTTCCTTAATTTGCGATGATGTTGGAAGTCCAATACTTCATTACCTTAACGCTGGCACAGACCCATATAAATTCCCAATACCCCGGGTATGGCACCACCCAGTTGACCAAAGATTGATAAGACGCGCAGCCAATCAAACACGAAGATTCTTTTCTCACCTTCATTCCTACAACTCGGGCTTCAATCGCATTGATATCCATAACAGAAACAACCTGGTCAATGGATTTTTATCTTCAACTACTTCCCCATTTGTAGATTGGCCTATGGCCAATATAGACTGGCGTGAGCCCGGAAAACTTCCGACACTCCTGGAAGATTTCGCCATAGAGCTTTGTCGCTCCATTTCCCAAGCCACCGAAGCTCACCTTGCTGACCAAAGTATACAGGATAAATTTCAAAAACTCGCATATCGCCTGGTTGCCTTCCACCTATCCAAAGCACACACAGACTTTTATATTCTCGAAAAGCATATCAAAACCCGGCCTGCTGCAGCCACTTTGCTCAGCGGAACCCCCAAACACCTTGGAAGACTAGCAAGCTGGCTATATCGACGAGAGGGGGCAACAACAATACGGTGTGCACATGGCGGGGAACGCGTCTTTTTTTTAGATCCTGAATGGGGCCTTGCAGAATTCCCTGACTGTGACACCTATTATACACATGGAAAAGCTGAACGTGATGCACTTGAGCGACGCATCAAACATAAACTTGTTCCAACTATGAGCACGGAAAACCAGATTCGTTTTAAAACTATCGGCAGCTCACATCATCAAAATCTCCATAAGCCCTCCACAAAGGCCAACCTATATCCAACTACGGGAAAAGTTTTATATGTGGGGGGCGCTTACCTTGGGGAGACATTCAGTAATTTTACTAGCATAAAACCTCCGGACCCTCTCTACCTAGACTACCAAATAGATTTGCTTCAAAAGCTGAAGGAGCTTGGATATCAAGTTATCTTGAAACCCCATCCTGGCGGCATCATATCAAACGAACGGTTCCTAGCCCGCTATTCGGATAAGGTGCTTAACGGCTTATTTGACCCAACTACTTCAACCGCCGATTGTTTTATCTTTGACTTTGCCGGAACAGCGTTTGTTGACGCTCTCGCGAGTGGACGGCCAATGGTGTTGGCAGATTTAGGTATAAGGCCTTTTGATAATTCAGTGTTTGAAGATCTATCTGCCCGATGCCCCATAATACCAGCTGGAGTAAATGAGGAAGGGCGCTTCCGTGTAGAGAAAGACACTCTAGGCAACGCTATTGCCAGCTCTATGGAAATCAAATCATCTTCAGTCAGCTACTTTAACAGGAAATTTTTTGCGGCATGAAATAAATGTGAAGGTTCCCAGTCAATATCTAGACCACTAATCTGCATTGAAGGGTTGAGGCTTTTTACATTCATGCGCACCAATTCACCCAAAAAAACCTAAAAAAGAAAATTCATCAACTCTGCCATCGAAACACCAAACACCTACAACGCAAAGCACTCGTTTGCCGGATGTCGATTTATGCAACGAGCCGCGACGAAAATACCAGACAATCCCTTTAAAATAGGCTATTTCGATTTTTGTGAAAAATAGAATAATGGTGAAAACCTTAACTTTCCTGCTCGGCTGGGCCTCATATAGAAAAGTATCCCTCCGAATAGGAAAAAGAGAATCTCCTGGAAGCATACAACAATATACCCGTTATCGCGCGATCGATGAATTTATTAAGACAAATTGAAACGTATTCGGATAGACTGTGTACAGCACGAATGGCTGAAAATGTTCAGACCCCTTACTCGCTAGTCCCGGCTCTACAATATCTTAACTAAGACATTAAAATGGATCCGCATAACACCTTAAAAACCATTGATGGCACACCCTTTAATCTCCCCATAGCCATGGCAAACCTCTACAAGACCATGGACTATTTCGTGGCTCTTCCGCCTAGAACTCATCAGGAGCCTGATACCTATTGGGACCCAAAGGTTGACCCTGATGGTCAATCCCGCAACCGGCTTAAAGAAGCTCAGACATACGTCTCCAATATCAGGGAAGAGCTAAAATTTATTGGAAGATTGACGCCCGGCAAAGTGCTAGACATTGGGTGTGGGCCCGGATGGTTACTGTCCGCAATTGATCCTGCTTGGGATAAATATGGAGTAGAGCCGTCGCGAACAGCCGGCTCTATAACGGCTACTCATGCCAACATTGAAATAGCAAACTTGGAAGACGCGGATATACAAAGTAAGCCCTTCGACCTGATAGTTATGTACCACGTCGTAGAACACTTACAAAACCCGGTCGATGCCCTCAAAGCTATCCGAAGCATGATACTTCCAAAAGGGCACATGATTCTTGGAACCCCCGATTTTGACTCAGGGGCCGCCCGCCGTTATGGGACGAATTACCGACTCCTGCACGATCCAACACACATCAGCTTATTTTCCAATGACTCCATGCATCGACTTCTAAGAGACATTGGTTTCAAAATCCAAAAAGTAGAATATCCTTTCTTTGATACCTCCTACTTTACTCGGCAAACCCTTCTCAATTTACTCAGCCCCCAGGGCATTTCCCCACCCTTTTACGGTAACTTTATGACCTTCTATTGCACAGTGTAATAACATCGAATAATTGAGGGTCTCGCTCCACCACTTTGTAAACTATTCGCAGTAGGTTAAAGACCCAATGAATACACAAATATTTATCCGCGTTCCCTTAACGTCTATCTTCTCGTGGACCAGAAAGCCGTGACCAACGTAGCTGTAATTCTGGCACGCGGGGGATCCAAAGGAATTCCCCAAAAAAACCTTTCCCCATTTTGCGGCAAACCTTTGATTTCCTGGACTATTGAACAACTACTTGCAACGAAGACTATAGACTCGGTATGGATAAGCTCAGATGACCGAGCTATTCTTAATCTTGGAGCAAAATACGGAATTGGTGAAATAAAACGGCCTAGTAAGTTAGCCAATGATAACGCCTCTTCAGAGGCTGGATGGATGCACGCGCTCGATTTCTTTGATTCTCAAAGGGTGCCTGTAACCAACCTAGTCGCCCCCCAGTGCACTTCGCCTATCCGAACAAGCACAGACTTCGAAGGAGCACTCACTAAATTCTCTGACGATGGGCTGGACTCTCTTTTCTCAGCTACTTTAGTTCCTGATTTCAACCTCTGGCGCAGCACAAACAGGGGGGAACTGGAGAGCTTTACGTACGATTACCGTAACCGGGGCCGTCGTCAGGAAAAGCCGGACCAGTACTTAGAAAATGGATCATTTTGGATTTTTCGACCTAGTATAATTCGAGCCCATAAAAATCGGCTAGGCGGAAAAATGGGCGTGTGGCTCATGGACTTCTGGAAAAGCTTTCAAATTGATGAGCCTGAGGACATCCGTTTTTGTGAAGTGTTAATGGAAAACTATATTTTAAACCAAGTCTAAGAACCCACTCCATCGGTTTGTTTTAAACGTGCCAAAGCAGTGGCCTTACGGAAAAGCTGCATATTTCTGAATAATGTGGACCGTTCTTAGAAGATCTTTGGTTAACAAACTGAACAGTATTCAGACGGTAATAATGTACCACATAAATATTTTAACTACGGGGTTTGCTTCACCCAACGGTATAGCATTTTTGTTTCCGTTCATCGTATTTCAGCGCGAGCTTCGCGATGCCGGAGTTAAGATTCGCTTCTTCAAAGGGGCCGACAAACCGCGATTGTCTGATTGCGATGTTTTATTCGTTGAAAGTCGTTTCTACAGCCACCGCTGGGCAAGGGACGGCGATGAGAGGGTCCTAGCGGAGATATCCAACCTTGCCGCTAAAGTACCAATAGTTTGGTTTGATATCTCTGACAGTACCGGATGGCTCCAGCCACAGGTCCTTCCCTTTGTTCGCTATTATTGCAAATCACAACTCTATAAGGACCTCACTCTCTACATGAAGCCTCAATACGGAAATCGAATTTGGACCGATTATTATTTTCGCACGCGCTCCATCCAGGACCTCTGTCCGGCAAAACCTCGCATCGTGACTGAACAAGAATCACTGCGAAAGTTGCGGCTCTCATGGAATTCCGGAATAGCCGACTATCGTCTGTTTGGACCACAAATAATGGCATTAAGACAATTCTTTCCGTTGAATTTCTTATTCCAAATACCTCAACACTTCACCTCGCCAAAGAAAGAGAGAAGCATTCCTAAATCATGTAGGATGGGCTTGAGTTACGAACGTGATTCCGTTGCGTATCAACGAAAGCAGATTCACGATATTTTAGAAAGTGAAATGGATACAGAAAAACTTTCTAGACACGCATACTTTGTGGAAATGAGAAATACACGACTCGTTGTATCTCCGTTTGGTTTTGGTGAAATTACACTTAAAGACTTTGAGGCAACTCTATGTGGCGCCACACTACTCAAACCTGACATGTCTCACATGGTTACTTGGCCCAACTTATTCCGAAAAGACGAAACAATGATTAGTCATGCGTGGGATTTGAGCGATTTTGAAGAAAAATGTTCGGAAGCAATTGAATGTCCAGGTAAGCTGGTGGAACTGGCTACAGCAGCTCAGAATGAGTATAGAAAAGCCCTGAGCCGTGATCAATCTAAGACAGAATTCTGCAGCCGGGTCTTATCCATTATAAATGATACCATTCCCTCGGATTGACCACGTGATGCCGCATCAACTAACAATTGCCCTACCTACCTCAACCTTCTTGCCCGCTATCGGGGGCGTTGAAATAGGACTGCATAACATAGCCAAGCGACTCTCCCAGCAGGGTCATACTCCTATGGTGATTGCTCCAGCCAGCCATGTTTATGATCTCCGCCGCCATCGTTTCACCCTGCCCTATAAATTGCTAAGTCTACCCCCTAAGAGCTTAACCCTTTCCAGTATTTCACCCCAGGCAGCTACGGTTTTTCTTTCCAATTACTTCAAAGTACTACAATGGAAGTACAACTTTGATATATGGCATGGCACAGTTGGCTACCCTGTTGGTACCGCGCTTGCTCGGTTTGGACTCAACAACGTTCCACACATTATCAGGTGCGCAGGGGAAGACATCCAGGTCAACCGGAAAATAAACTACGGTATGAGGATAAATCCCAAGGTAGACAAGATAGTAAAGCAATGGTTGCCACAAGCTGACGGGATGGTAGCTATAACAAAATCTATTCAACAAGAATACGAAAACATAGGCATCCCACAGTCCAAAATACTGCGAATAACAAATGGAGTGAGTTTAGGAAGATTTAAAAAAAATAGTTGTCCAAAGGCGCTTCGTGAAAAGTATAATTTGCCGCAGGAAGCTTTTCTTTTCCTAACGGTCGGCAGAAACCACCCGAAGAAAGGCTTTTCAGATTTGATCCGCGCATCTTCCCTACTCAAGAAAACTACGTCCGTGCCATTCACCGTGGTCATTGCGGGGGCAAACACTGAGCCGCTGTCTGCCCTTATTGCCAAAGAAGGACTAAATGACACAATATTCTGCTTAGGAGAAATCGGAGCTGACTCTAAAAATGTGATTGATGCGGACTGGCCCTCTCAAGACCTCGTAGATCTCTATAAAACGGCGGATGCTTTTATTTTTCCTTCTCACATAGAAAGTTTTGGAATCGCACTAATAGAAGCTATGGCTGCTGGGCTTCCGATCATTACTACTGATGGACCGGGTTGCATAGATGTCATAGAAAACGGTTCCTATGGAAAAATGGTCTCCGTCGGGGATGTCTCTGCTCTTGCTGAAGCAATGTATAAAATACGTACTGATGCAAATTTACGCTCCCACTATATGGAAGCCTCGAGACAACGAGCGAAGGACTTCAGTTGGGACAAAATTGTTGGGCAATACATAAATGCCTACCAAACACTGATCAGCAATAGCCAGCGGCAATGAAGGCTACCCATTATACTGATGTTTTGATTGTCATTGGGTCACTCAATACGGGTGGAACAGAGAAGCACTTGCTCCAAATTCTGCCTCGTCTAAAAAAAAGAGGTTTTAAAATAGCTATAGCTACTTTCAGCCAACCAGGGACGCTGGCTCCCCTATTTGAACAACATGAGCTCTCCGTTTTTTCACCTAACCTTCCCAGCTGGACTGAAAAAGTCACACCCATTAAATTACTTTTAAAGGTCCTGTGGTTAGGAAAAATACTCTCTTCCTTACGCCCAGCCGCAGTACATAGTTTTCTGCCAGAAGCATACTTAATAGGCAATTTGTGGGCACTACTTTTAAAAATACCAGTCCGCATTATGAGCCGTCGGAGCCTAAACCGCTATCAAACAAAACACCCTTTATTAACCCGCCTAGAGCACTGGCTGCACGGGAAAACCCATATCTTGATCGGGAACAGCAATGCCGTTGTGGAAGAACTCAAAAAGGAATCGGGAAGGAATGCACAGCGCGTCAGGCTCATTAACAATGGAGTTGATACAAGCGTCTTTTCGCAGACAAAATCACGCAGACTAGTGCGCTCTAGTCTCGGAATTCCGGAAGAAGCTCTTCTTATTACAAAAGTGGCCAATTATATCCCTTACAAGGGTCATGCCGACCTTCTAAGCGCCCTCCACTTAATTTCGGCAAAATTGCCAAAAAACTGGAGGTTAGCGTGTGTGGGACGTGACGATGGTCCTCTAAAAACCCTACAAAACCGAACAAAGCAGCTAGGTTTGGTTGAAAATATTCTCTGGCTAGGGTCTCGCAATGACATACCGGATATACTTTGTGCCAGTGATATAGGAGTCCTAAATTCACATGAGGAGGGGTCATCCAATGCTATATTGGAGTGCATGGCAGCAGGCCTGCCAATGATCGCCACCAACGTAGGCGGCAATCCAGAGCTTCTAGAAAATGGAGTAACCGGGATACTCGTATCACCAAAAGATTGCGATAACTTAGCTGATGCGCTGCTGCACCTAGCCAGCGATCCTCATCGCAGAGCATCGATGGGTGCCGCCGGAAAAAGTAGGGTTGCAAAAAAGTTTTCTCTAGAAACTTGCGTTCAAAGTTACCAACAGCTTTATAGTAGCCTAAAAAAAGATGTGCCATGATCGGGGGTTTATAGCATGTGCGGTTTAACTGGCTGTATGACATGGCAACGGCCTATGGATCAGGTCACTCTTGCTTCTTGGATCCACAAGTCTGCGGAACAGCTCCAGCATCGTGGACCCGACGATCACGGCACCTGGACCGATAGCCAGTCTGGAATCGCCCTAGGCCATCGTCGACTCTCCATTTTAGACCCCTCTGCCCAGGGGCACCAGCCTATGATTAGTCAAGATGAGAGACTTATCTTGACCTATAACGGTGAGATCTACAATTTTGCAGAGCTACGAAAAGATCTCGCAGCTGTTGGGATACAATATAAAGGCCGGTCCGATACAGAAGTCTTAATCGCCGCGATAAGCAAGTGGGGCCTACTTGAAACACTCAGCAAAATTAATGGAATGTTTGCGTTCGCTTTATGGGACAGACAGGAGCAACGATTACACCTTGTTAGAGATCGATTTGGCCAGAAGCCTCTCTACTATGGCTGGGCCAATAAGAATCTTGTCTTTGGCTCGGAGTTATCGGCTTTAGTGAATTTCCCAGGATTCGAGAAGACTATCGATAGGGGCTCTGTGCAACTACTACTGCAGCATAGTAATATTCCCGCTCCCCGTACCATTTACCACGACTGTTGGAAACTGATGCCAGGAACTGTTTTAACTATCAGCCCCCACGATCTTAAGTATCGGAGACTGCGGGAACCTGAGGCTTTCTGGTCCCCATTAGCAGCCGCTACCAAAAGCCTTTCTTCACCTCTAAAACTCGAAGCCGATCAGGCAGTCAAACACCTGAAAGTTGAACTCAACGATGCTGTGTCCCGATGCATGGTTGCTGATGTGCCCATTGGAGCCTTCCTTTCTGGGGGAATAGATTCTTCGTTGGTCACGGCTGTAATGCAACAAAACTCCAGGACACCCATTAAAACCTTTTCGATTGGTTTCGTGGACCAAGGATACAATGAGGCACTAGATGCAAAAAAGATTGCCCGAGCAATTGGCACCGATCATACAGAATTATACTTAACATCAAGGGATGCCCAATCAATAATTCCGGACATGCCCAAGGTCTATGACGAACCCTTTGCTGACTCCTCTCAACTCCCCACGCACTTAGTGTCAAAGCTTGCACGACAGCATGTCACCGTCAGTCTTTCTGGTGACGGAGGAGATGAACTTTTTGGAGGTTACAACCGTTACATATGGTCTCAACGCCTCGGCAAACTAGTCAACAGTTACCCTCTCTGGATGCGCTCCTGGTTAGCTAGAAGGTTTCACAGCCTATCTCCCGAGCGATGGGACAAGATATACTCTACGGTCACAAAATATTCGAGGACACAGCGACCGATTGCCCAATTTGGTGACAAGCTTTACAAGCTAGGAAATATGATTAATGCGCCAGACTATAGAGAGATGTATTGGCACCTTGTTTCCCAATGGGAAGATCCCTCTTCTGCTGTTATAGGCGACGGGAAAACGCCACATCCGAGACACAAACATTATGAATGGCCCCAGATTAATAGTCTTGTTCAACAAATTATGCTCCTGGATACCATTTTCTATCTTCCCAATGACATACTTGTAAAACTAGATCGGGCCAGCATGGCTGTTGGGTTAGAGGCGCGCGTGCCATTATTGGATCACAAACTTTTTGAGTTTGCGTGGCGACTCCCGTTAAATTTGAAAGTCCAGAACGGTTGCGGAAAGTGGATATTACGGGAAGTTCTGAGCTCTTATATTCCCCGCCCCCTCTTTGAGAGGCCAAAAATGGGGTTTGGCGTCCCTCTGGCAAATTGGCTGCGTAATGATTTACGCGAATGGGCCGAAGAGCTTTTGAGTATTAACAATCTCCAACACACCAGCTATTTTGATCC
The DNA here is from genome assembly GCA_902562525.1 of uncultured Alphaproteobacteria bacterium. Lineage (GTDB taxonomy): Bacteria > Pseudomonadota > Alphaproteobacteria > UBA7887 > UBA7887. The sequence goes on along the minus strand of CACETT010000005.1, from coordinate 29,436 downwards.
TAAAACCGTTCGAACCGTATGGAAAGAACACCTCTCGGGAGCACACAATCACCAATACCAACTCTGGCCTGTATTAATGTTCCAAGCATGGCTCGAGGCCGCATAAACTATAAGAACGGCTACTGGTATTCGAAGAAAGGGAGGAGAATGGCTCTTGTAAAAAAAATGCGTTTGCCTTCAGATACCTTCGTATTGTGCGGATTAGCTTGCGTTATCCCATCTCTAGCTCCTCTAGCCCCTTTGCAAATCTCCTCAGCTGCAGTTCTAGCGGCTTTTTATGTCTGCCTATTGCGCCCTATCAATGAAAAAGGATGGTTCCTGAAGCGGACAACCTCCATCATAATCATAATATTGCTGACGGCTTGGGCGGCGATAAGCAGTATTTGGTCCATTGACGGGTTACACAGCCTATCCTCTGCTTTTCGTTTACTACTCGCGGCAACAACACTAATCATTCTCTGTGAGACGGCTAACCGGCTCAAGTTCTCCGAACAAGGCCTTCTACTTAAATGCATGGCATACGGTGCGATAGCTGGGATCACTATTACGATATTATCGATCGGGGCCATCCACCTACATACGATTTGGGTTCAAAAAACTGAAGTAACGGATCATGAACTTAGGTTCCTGAATCGCAACGCGAGCGTCATCGTAATTTTCCTATGGCCATGGTCCCTTGCCATTCTAAAAACTCTTGGCCGCCCCGCCACATTCGCATTTGTTGTTCTCGCGACAATATCTCTTTTATTGTTAGCGCCTTCCGCGCCTCTCCTGGCACTATGCTGCGCTAGTCTGGCATTTTTAGTGGCCTGGCATTCCCCAACTTTGGCGAAATTTACCTTGGGTTCAGTATACCTTTGTTCGGTCATAGCGATCCCCTACCTTTCATCTATGGCACCGCATGCTGTCTCAATACTATCAGAACACCTAGCCAACCCAGCATCTATAGTCCATCGCTTAATGATATGGCAATTTTCTTCGGAACAGATCCTTGAAAACCCAATACTAGGTTGGGGCTTAAATACCGCTCGCATTTTGCCAGGGGGTGGTGAGGAAATAGTCATAGGCACGGCAGACCATCCAGTAGATCCAGACGCGCCCATACTGGGGCAGGCCCTCCCATTACACCCCCACAATGCACTCATCCAAATCTGGTTAGAGCTTGGTCTAGTAGGCCTTATATTATTCTCAATGCTGTTCTTCCTTATCCTGACCGCAATCCCCGGGGCTAAGGAACAAAGGCTAGCATGTTGTATCTCGATATCAGGGTTAACAGCTGGGTTTGTTATATCACAACTGGGTTTCGGTTTTTGGCAAGGTTGGTGGCTAGCAACCCTTGGTATAGCCGCAGTGCTAACACAGGCCTGTACCCGGACCGCTATGAATCCAACCACTTAGCCATACAGTTTCTGAATGCCAAATATTAGCATTCGGAATCTTTAGGTAAAAACCGTCCTTTAGATGATATGGTCACATTCCCGATACGGGCCAACGCGCTTTTCTAAATCAAAGAGTCACAACTAACCAGTTTGTACAACACAGCCCGCCAGCGAATAACCCACACCAAACCCCATAACTAGTACTTTCATTCCCTCGCCCAACTTGCCAGCGCGCCTAGCTTCCTTCATAGCTATAGGGATCGTGGCAGAAACCGTATTGCCTATATTCTGATAGTTGCGAAACAATTTTTCTTCTTCGATGCCAATCTTTCTCTGAATCCGGTCCAATACAACCTTACTGGCCTGATGAAACACAAACATATCTATATCTTTCAGTTGGAGGTCAGCTCGTCTAAGAAGACGGTCCACAGACTTCGGCACTTCATCCATGGTAAACTCAAGGACCTTGGGCCCATTCATATACAGAATTTCCTGAGCAGGCGACGTGTCGTGAGTACTTGAAGTTAGAGTAAGGTTGGGGGCTCCGCTACCATCAGTAGCAAAAACAAAAGGCCCAATATCCCCACTTCCTTCCAGATCAACAATAGTAGCGCTAACGCCATCGCTAAATATTGGCCTGCTGGTTCGGTCATGGAGTGGGATATACCTGCTGTAGGCCTCGGCACAAACTATCAAACACTGATTGACTTGACGGGCCCTCAGCAGGGAAACTGCCAATGACAACGCATATACAAAACCTGAACAACCTTGGTTAACATCGAAGGCCAAACAATGTTTGGGTAATTTCAAACGTTCATGCAGTAAGCAGGCCGTTGTCGGAATTCTTGAATCTGGCGATTGGGTTACATAAAGCAAGCCATCAACTCCATCACGTCGATGGTCCGCGAATACTTTCTCACAGGCCTCTTCCGCCAACCCTAGGAGGGTTTCATCGGGAGTCAAAACCTGTCGCCTTGCTATACCCGTTTTTGCCAATAAACGCTCTGTCTGCCAGTCAGGATTATATTTCCCCAAGTCTGCTAAGGTTTCGCTCTGAGATCCAAGTTTATACTCTATCGAGCTAATCCGCATATGTTGTTCCTAGCTTGCCCAGTGATTGAATAGGAGAGGTAACCCTCCCCCCAGAGTACCCGTCAAAAAAGCCAAGGTCAAAATTTAAGGTCTTTTTCTGAGGCCGTTCATGGAATCCTTTGTAAAGACAGTTATATGAGTTTATGAATAAATGCCATGACAAATAAAGTACCAGACCCCCTTTCCACCATTGGCCTCATCGCCGAGGATGCTGGCAAAATAATCAATGCTTCGGTAACCGGAACTGCCACTCCAAAATATCGAATCAAACACGATCAATCTCCTGTGACAGCTGCGGATGAAGCGGCAAACACCTTTATCGTTGATTCATTGAAATCTATGGACCTCGCTTTACCAATCGTAGCAGAAGAGAGTATCTCCGAATGCCTAAACAATCTGAATGGTAACAGTTCCTTCTGGCTAGTTGATCCGCTAGATGGAACTAAAGAGTTTATTGCCGGACGCGACGAGTTCACAGTAAATATTGCACTGATAGCTGAGGGAAAACCAATACTGGGTGTTATCCACCTCCCCGCTCAAAACATAACCTACATGGGAGACCGCACAGCGGGAGCCTTTAAGCGGACAGGAGCAGGAGAGCCAGAGACAATTAGGGTCCGGAAACAACCACCCGAAGGGGCTACCATTGTAGTTAGCCGATCTCATCTCACCTCTGAGACCAAAGCGTGGTTATCGAACCAGAACATTAGGGCATACCGCAAAGCGGGATCGTCACTGAAGTTTTGCCTTCTAGCAGAGGGCCGTGCGGACTTATATCCCAGGCTGGGGAGAACAATGGAATGGGATATTGCTGCTGGACATGCGATTCTTTCTGCTGCAGGAGGCGACGTAGAGGAAATAAATGGGGAACCTTTACGCTACGGAAAGCCGGGATTTGAGAACCCTAATTTTATCGCTCATGGAGGGTGAGCACATTGCACTCCCAACTAGAGTCCGACACTGTGGACCATCCTATGGCCTATCGAATTAATAGTTTCTAAGTTCACAGGGGACTAGTCGCCAACCTAAATGGACAAGAGCCGAGAAATATCAAAGTATACCGCACCGCTGTCACCAAGAAAGCAAACGATCAAGGCATTGGCTGATCAAGTGGCGATCGATAGAAAAAGTTGGATTTAGCGTATGTACCTTGCAAAATTAATGAACCACAGAATCAAAAAAAACCATGTTGAGCTCGACGTAGAATTAAAGTCCACGTCGGGATCCATGCCTTCCCACCCCTTCCTAGGAGTTACCACATTGGCCCCAGGCCCGCTATGCCGTTAGATGTCATGACGCTAGCGGTGTCAGTGGGGATTGCCGCCGGCTCAACATGGCTATGCGCCGCGTTCGCGCGTTCCTTACTGTTAAGACATCGTATACTGGACAAACCAGGCACACGATCGAGTCATTCCGGATCTGTCCCAAGAGGCGGAGGAATTGCCCTAGTAACCATAATATTAATCGGGTGGATCGTCCTCAGCGAGCTCGGGCTGGGCCACATGCGCAAAATTAGTGTGATAACTGCAATGGCAGCACTAATAGCTATAGTCAGCTGGTTTGATGATGTCGGCAATCTTTCAGTAAGAAGCCGCTTATCTGCACAAACAATAGTGGTAACAATAAGCATACTTCTAGTCCCGACAGATTTTATGTTGTTTGGTTTTCTGACTCACCCTCTGGGAATGATAGTGGTCGGTATAGCTTGGATTTGGTTTATTAATGTCTTCAACTTTATGGACGGCATCGACGGCATAACTGGAGTTGAAACCATTTCCATATGCGCAGGGATAGCCCTCACACTAGGCTTTCTTGGATCAGGAAGTTACCTTTCCTCGCTCGCAATCATTGTTGCGGCCTCAACCTTGGGTTTTCTAGGGTGGAACTGGCATCCAGCAAAGTTGTTTCTGGGCGATGTTGGCAGTATCCCTTTAGGATTCTTACTCGGGTGGCTACTTATCAGCCTCGCCCAGGAGGGAGAATGGGCCGCTGCTGTGATTCTACCAAGCTATTACCTAGTTGATGCAAGTCTAACCTTAATTGGCCGCGCAGTTAGACTTGAGCCCGTTTGGAAAGCCCATAGGCAGCACTTCTACCAGAGGGCTGTCGCTGGCCAACTCAGCCATTCTCAAGCTACCAGAGCAATCGTAGTAACCAACATTTGGCTGATTGCATGTGCCCTGGTAAGTACCATTATAATCCTACCGGGTCTTGTTGGAGCCTTCTTTGGGATAGTAGCCCTTTTATGCTATTTTCGGTTAGTATCTCAGCCAGTCGGATCCTAGTTGTTTTTCCAATGAATCACTTTCGCCTAAGATTAGACCGCCCTTACGTAGCCGCCGGCCACGATATAATTATGGCAGGCGTTGCTTTTATTTCCTCTCTATATCTTCGGATGGGCACAGATTTTTGGGTCCGGACAGAGGACTTTCTGCTAGAAGGCACGATCATTTTTACCATCGTCTGTGGGATCGTGTTTGTCAAAATGCACCTATATCGGGGAATTTGGCGCTACGCATCCCTGGATGATTTTTTAGCCATTACTAAGGCCGTTTCACTAGCAATATTGATTTTTGCACTGGCAATGTTTGTTCTTACTAGGTTGGAGTCTATCCCCAGGTCGGTATTAGTGATTATGTGGCTTCTCCTCATCTCTCTTTTAGGAGGTCCGCGGCTCTTCTATAGGATCTTTAAGGACAGGGGTATTGTTGGGCTGTTAGATAGGAGAGGCCCTAGCCGAATTCCCGTCATAGTAGTTGGCACGGACGATATCGCCGACGCTTTTCTGCGTCAGCAAAAAAGACCCGAGGAACAATACCGCGTTCTTGGTTTAATCGGAACCACCGGGGATGCTATAGGAAGGTACATCCATGGCGTACCCATTCTTGGCGATTTGACGACCCTTGGAGGAGTGCTCAAAAACCTCGATCAGGCGAGCGTTAGACCTCAGCGAATACTTATTGCAGGAGCACCAGTAACCGGGGCCCAGATCAGTAGCTTATTGGAATTAGCTGATAGTCACGGCATGACACTTGCGCGGCTCCCCCGTCTGACTGACTTCAAAATGGAAAACTCCAATATAACCAAATCCCGCCCAATTGCCATTGAGGATCTTCTAGGAAGACCTCAATCCCGACTCGATCGGGCGGCGATGACCTCTCTGGTACGCGGTCGCACAGTGTTGATCACCGGGGCTGGCGGATCAATAGGCAGCGAGCTGTCCCGACAGGTTGCCGCAAAACAACCCCATAGACTCATCCTGTTAGACCACGGCGAATACAACCTATATTGCATAGAAAAAGAGCTCACAAACCAGGCTCCCTCTCTTGATAAATGTGCTGTTTTAGGAGATATCCGAGACAAAACCTTTTTGTCCCAATTGTTCGACGCAGAAAGGCCTGATTTGGTCTTTCATGCGGCGGCCCTAAAGCATGTCCCGCTCGCCGAGTCGAACCCCTGTGAAACTATTCTTACCAATGTAAAGGGCACCATGAACGTTGCTGATGTCTGCAAAACCTTCCATGTCTCAGCTATGGTTCAAATTTCCACCGATAAAGCAGTGAAACCCAGTAGCGTAATGGGAGCCACCAAATGGCTTGCGGAGAACTACTGCCAAGCCCTGGATACATTGAAACCGAATAGTAGTACGCGCTTCATGACAGTCCGATTTGGCAATGTTTTGGGTTCAACAGGCTCTGTAGTGCCCCTATTCCAGGAACAGCTTGCAAACGGGGGACCCCTTACTGTCACGCATCCGGATATCCAGCGCTATTTTATGACGGTGAGGGAAGCCGTAGAACTAGTATTACAAGCCTGTGTCTTAGCCCTCTCTCCGGGCCAAAAAGCGAACAACGGGGCTGAAGCGTTGGGGAACCTCTATGTGCTGGATATGGGCGAACCAATCCGTATCCAGGATCTAGCAAAACAGATTATTCGTCTCTCTGGACTAAAACCTGATGAAGATGTCTCCATCAAATATATTGGCCTTAGAGGAGGCGAAAAACTCTCGGAAGAGCTCTTTCACGACTGGGAAACCCTGGTTCCGACCAAACACGAGGCGATCCGCCTTGCCGTCACTCAGCCGACTGCGATAGAGACATTACAAGTAACTCTTTCAAAACTTTCCTCGTTAGCCAGTGCACGGGAAGAGGACTCAACGCTTGAGCTCTTACACCAACTGGTGCCAGAATTTAGCCCGACGCAAGCTTCTGGAGATTCCACATAAAACAACTTTTTATCAGTGTGCTAGGCCAGTCAATAACTGGCAGGCCACCAGATTTTTTTAGACAACTCCAAGCACAAGGATACCTGCATGACTGATCCAAAAATCCTAAAAATCCAGCGGGCCCTTATTTCCGTATCTGACAAAACTAACCTGGTTTCCTTCGGCCAACACCTGCACGATCACGGCGTGGAAATATTGTCCACTGGAGGTACAGCGCAAGCTCTGCAAAGCGCCGGCATTCCGGTCACCGAGGTAGCTAGTTTGACGGACATGCCAGAAATGATGGGGGGGCGGATTAAAACACTCCACCCGCGAATACACGGCGGCATTCTCTCACGTCATAATAATCAAAACGACACTGAAGATATGAACCGTCATGGAATAAAGCCAATAGACCTCGTTGCGATTAATTTATACCCATTCGAAGAAACCGTTAGAAACGGCAATAGTTGGCCGGACTGTATTGAAAAAATAGATATAGGCGGACCCGCCATGATCCGCTCAGCAGCGAAGAACCATGAAAGAGTTGTCATAATTACCAACGTAACTGACTATGAAATGGTTGCTAAAGAAATCAAAGAAAAACAGGGTGCTACATCTCTTAAGCTCCGCAAAAAGCTGGCTCACCTTGCATTTGCAAGAACCGCTAGTTACGACGTCGCAATTGCCAAGTGGTTTAGCGACAACCTAGGGGAAGCTATTCCCTCCAGGCTTTTGCTATCCACCAACACCCACACCCCGCTCCGTTATGGAGAGAATCCGCACCAGAAGGCCGCTTTCTTCCCTTTAGACCATGGTCGTACCGGCGTGGGAACCGCCAAACAAATTCAGGGTAAGGAGCTGAGTTATAACAATCTTAACGATACCGACGCTGCATTTGAATTAATTGGAGAATTTGATAGCCCCGCGGCGGCCATTATCAAACACGCAAATCCATGCGGCGTCGCACTAGGGGAAAATGCTGCAGAGGCTTATAAAAAAGCACTTATATGCGATCCAACCAGCGCATTCGGCGGAATTGTCGCCTTCAATCGCCCAATAGATAAAAACGTGGCCTCTGAAGTTGTCAAAACTTTTTCAGAAGTAATTATCGCTCCCGCTGCAAGTGAGGAAGCGAAAATTATTTTTTCAACAAAAAAGAACCTGCGACTTCTTTTGACGGGGACGATGCCAACATCTGCCGACAAGGCTCTAAACGTCAAATCAATAAGTGGTGGTTTTCTAGTCCAAGAAATTGATAACTCAGAGGTTGCCGCCTCCGACCTGAAAGTCGTAACCAATAAAAGCCCAACGGACAATCAGTTGGATGATCTTCTATTTGCTTTTCGTGTTTGTAAACACGTTAAATCAAACGCCATCGTATATGCAAAAGGCGGCATGACGATAGGCGTAGGGGCAGGACAAATGAGCAGGGTGGACTCTGCCCGAATAGCTGCATGGAAAGCATCAGAAAACTGTGAAACAGAAAATGCGAACCTCCTGCCTACTGCCAACTCGGTAGCCGCATCGGATGCTTTCTTTCCCTTCCCAGATGGAATCTTGGCGTTGGTTGAGGCTGGCGCACAAGCTATTATTCAGCCAGGCGGCTCCATACGTGATGAAGAAGTTATACAAACAGCAAACGAACACAATCTTGCAATGGTATTCACGGGCGTGCGTAATTTCCGACACTAAGGTTACGCTTCTTGTATAAACGGGAAGGCACAGATCCCAGAGTCTGAAGCAATGGAGAGAAACACATGAAAAGCTGCAAGAATATGAAGGAAAAACTCAAAAATCTAGTAAGAGACAAGTCTCTTTTAAGTGGTGCCGATTTTACCCTAGCCTCTGGTGAGACGAGCCAATATTACTTTAATATGAAAAACACAACCTTTGATCCGGAGGGCTCCCTGCTCCTATCCGATCTTATCTTAGAACTGGTGGAACCATATAACGTGGAAAGCATAGGAGGCCTTGAGATGGGTGCAGTGCCTATTGCGGCTGCCGTAACAGGTCGAAGCTTTCAGAAAGAGCGGCCCATTGCGGGATTTTTTGTTAGAAAACAAACAAAAGGCCACGGCACCAAATCTTTGATTGAGCCAAACCAACCGGCAGGAACGAAGGTTGCTGTTATTGAAGATGTTACCACAACCGGCGCCTCAGCCTTGCAAGCAGTGGACGCAGTTGAGGCGGCGGGTTGCGAAGTCTCCGTTGTCATTACCCTGGTTGACAGACAGGAGGGTGCTAAAGAAGCCTTTACCAGACGGAACCTTCCGTTCCATGCATTATTCCGCGCGTCGGATTTTGACGTATCTGCCAGTTAAGTGCCTGTACTGCTCCTACAGAGAATGATGGAGCGGGCGATGAGATTCGAACTCACGACTTCAACCTTGGCAAGGTTGCGCTCTACCCCTGAGCTACGCCCGCATAAAAACTCCACTCCCGTGTCCCAACACCACCAGGAGAAGGGCCCACAGGAACGCTCATATCAGACCCTTACGCCGAAGTCCACGGAGACTTTTCTTTGTTTCACCCCCAGCACAAATCTTAGATCTAGTAATAACAATGGAATAACCCCAAAATCGGTGTATTATCTCGCAGATTCGGGAAAAATCGCACCTAAGTAATTGGGGCTGCGGAGGCAAACTATTTATCTACGGGCCTTTAAAGGCCAGGCTATGAATCAAATGATGGTCAGGAACCACGGAGTACATTCATATGGAACCCATTATAGGTGGTCAGGCTGTACCTGACGGCGTTGTAAAGGACAGCGACGCAGCAAATTTTATTGCTGATGTAATCGAAGCTTCCCGCGAGACACCCGTGGTAGTAGACTTTTGGGCACCTTGGTGCGAACCCTGCAAACAACTTGGCCCTCAAATAGAGAAAGCGGTGACAGGAAGAAACGGCGCGGTCAAACTCGTTAAAATTAACGTGGATGAGAACCAAGAAATAGCAGCGCAGTTGCAAGTACAGTCGATACCGGCGGTCTTTGCTTTTAAAGATGGCAAGCCAGTGGATGGTTTCGTTGGCGCCCAACCCGAAAGTCAAATCAACGCTTTCATTGATCGGTTGGCTGGAGAGTCGGGTCCGTCCCCTATAGACCTCGCTTTGGAAGAGGCCGAATCCCTCGTTTCTCAAAATAATCACGCGCAGGCGCAAACTATCTTCGAACAAGTCATTGCACACGAACCCGGCAATGCTGCTGCTATTGCCGGCGCTATTCGCTGCCATGTTAGTATGGGACAGTTATCCGACGGACGCGACTTGCTGAGCTCCCTAGATCCAGCAATTCACCAACAGGCAGAAGTTTCCGGGGCGATCGCCGCTCTGCAGTTGGCTGAGGAAACCTCCGGGTTAACCAACACAGATGCGGATCTGGAGCCACTAAGAATAAGGCTGGAGGCTTCACCCTCCGATCACGAAGCGAGGTATGATCTAGCTTGTGCTCTGTGGGGGATGGGGGAGCGAGCTGGGTCCGTAGATGAACTGCTTGAGATAATTCGACAAAATCGGGGGTGGAATGAAGAGGCGGCTCGCAAACAGCTGCTAAAATATTTTGAGGCAATGGGCCCCACCGACCCATTAACCGTGGAGGCCCGTGGTCAACTTTCATCACTTTTGTTCTCTTAAAGATATGCAATCATATAAAATTGAACATCTGCCGGAATCACTCCCCATTTTTCCCTTAGCGGGCGCACTCCTTCTGCCCTCCGGTAAGTTACCGCTCAACATTTTTGAGCCTCGATACCTCAGCATGGTGCGAGACGCCCTCAAAACTAATTGGCTCATTGGCATGATACAACCGAAACATAACGGCGCTAAAGAAGGTGACCATCTCTACGAGGTCGGTTGTGCTGGAAAAGTTGTGTCTCTGGCTGAAACTGAAGACAATCATTTTCTAATAACCCTAAGCGGAATAATAAGATTTAAAACTAAACAGGAATTGCCGCCACAGAACGGTTATCGTAAATTCCAAATTGGCTGGGAACCATTTCAAGCGGATCTTCAACCCGCCTCCGAAGGTGGAATTGACCGCGAAAATTTTGAAAAAGTATTACGACAATACTTAGAATCCAAAAACATTCCAGCAAAGTGGGAAGAAATAACAAATACACCCAGCTCCTCACTAGTAACTTCCCTAGCCATGCAATGCCCTTTTACCGTGGAGGAAAAGCAAGCTCTGCTTGAAGCTCAGAGCCTAATAGAGCTGACCAATCTCATGACGTCTTTATTAACTATGGCTGCCGACAGCAATGCAACATCTTCGACCTCTCGCCATTAAACCTTAGGGCGCCACGCAAACAAAATTGGCGCGCAATTTTTACCAGGGAGAAACATTTCTGATGGAAAAAGATCCCAAGCCACCTAATGCTCAGCAAAAAGGTCCAAAAGTGAACCCCAAACTACTTGAAGTGCTAGTGTGTCCCGTAACCCATGGCCCATTACAATACGATGAACAGGCCCAAGAGCTCATAAGTAAGAAAGCCGGTCTGGCATTCCCCATCAGGGAGGGCATACCAATCATGCTTGCCGAAGAGGCTCGCCCACTGGAAACGGGAACGCAGGAGTGAACTTATCTCCATCTATGCCAACTGGCATTCGAGTTAAAACTAAGGAAAAAATATTAGAAATAGATTTTCGTGATGGAAAATCCTACAGCCTTCCGGCGGAACTTTTAAGGGTCGAGAGCCCCTCTGCTGAAGTCCAAGGTCACAGTGCAAAAGAAAAAAAACTCGTCCCCAAAAGACGCCACGTCGGCTTTCTGGGCGTTGAAAACGTCGGCAACTATGCAATCCGTATACGCTTCGACGATTTTCACGACTCAGGAATATATTCGTGGGAGTACCTAAAGTTTCTTGGAAACAACGCAGAGGATATCTGGGCTAAGTATCTAAAATCCCTGTCAGATGCCGGCCTTAGCAGAGATCCCTAAGCCTATCACAAACGCTCCCCTTCTAAAAGTTTCGGTAGCTTGCCCAAAAGGCCCATCGCATGCTTTTGAAAGAGAGCCTTTAGTGGCCTATTGCTATTCACCGCGGTCAGCCCAGCATTTCGCATGACCCGGAAAATCTCACTGTCATGAGCAAACAACCTATTTAAGCCATCGGTGACCAACGCCATAGTCAATCCATCAAACCTCCTCCACCGGCTATAGCGGCGCAAGGTCCCCTGGTCGCCGATATCGAGACCGATGGACCGAGCATCATCCATAACCTCCACTAATACCGCCGCATCCCTGAGCCCTAAATTCAGGCCCTGACCGGCAATGGGGTGGATTGCGTGAGCGGCATCACCAACTAAGACTATTCGCTGGGCCACGAGATCTCTCGCCATACTAAGGCTAAGAGGATAAGACCAGACCCTTCCGGCCAGGCCCAAGTCTCCAAGAAAATCGCCAAACCGCCACCTCAACTCATCCAGAAAAGCCTCTGCTTTCAGTCGAAGCAGTTCCCGCGCTAGTTCAGTTTTTTCAACCCATACCAGAGACGACTTCTTTCCTTTCATCGGCAATATTGCAAAGGGACCACCACGTAGAAAGCGCTCGTGGGCTATTCCTTCATGGTCAAATTCATGTGCCACCGTACAAACTATTCCCATCTGCCCGTACTCTTTGCACGTCGCTCCAATGCCAGAAGAGAGCCTGACGGAAGAGTCTCTACCGTCAGCTGCCACCGCCAACGGGGCCCGCACTAAAGTCCCGTCAGACAACGTTGCCGCTACTCGAAAAGAATCCGTCTCTAGTTTTTCCAGGGAGGTTCCCGTTTTCAAGACTATCCTGTCTTCACGTTTAACTGCTTCATGAAGGGCCTGGCGCAGAATCCGGTTTTCCACAATGTACCCCATTGCCTGTCCGCCGAGGTCATCACTGTCATAGTGCAGAAATCTCGGCGCCTGCCCGTCAGAAACACGAATTTGGTGGATGGGCTGGGCTTCTGACGAAACCATTCCCCACAATCCTAGGGCTTTAAACAAATTGGCGGATCCTGCAGCAACTGATGAAACGCGACCATCGAAGTCTGCGCCTGTCGAATTGTCTGGCACATCTCGATCAATCACCACTACTCGAAAACCTGACTGGGCGGCCGAGATGGCTAAGGTAAGCCCAACCAACCCACCACCAACTATCAAAATTTCTGCGATTAGACTATCATCAATCGGACTCAATTCGTTACACCACCCTACCAACTCATATTAGACACAACTCGGTTCTCGGCAGCAGAATATTGGAAATATTAAACTATTCCAAGATCCTCTCACAGGCTATTTCATACCCGCTACACGAACCCGAAGGAAAGGCTGACAATGCAAAATAACTGGGAAACGATGACCGCGCTTGAGCTAGGACACAAAATAGCAACAAACTTCATCGACCCTGTGGAATTAGCGGAATATTTTCTCGAACGCATCAAAGATCATGATGGAGCCCGCTCAATTTATGTCCGCCACACGAAGGCCCGCGCTTTGGAAGAAGCTGAGGCTGCAAGAGTGCGAGTTAGGACAGGAATGACCCGAAGCCGGCTGGACGGTGTGCCAATATCTTGGAAGGACCTATACGATACTGCCAATATTCCGACCGAAGGGGGCTCTCCTTTGCTGGTAGGGCGAACACCCACGACAGATGCCCTAGTGCTTAAGCGAGCTACAATGGCTGGCCTAGTCTGCCTAGGTAAAACCAATACCGTCCAATTCGCGCTGGGTGGAATTGGCAGCAATCCTCATACCGGCACCCCGCCGAATGCTGTTATGAAGGATGCACCTCGCGCTCCCGGCGGTTCCTCTTGCGGCGCAGCGGTCTCCGTTGCAACCGGGCTGGCCGCCGCGGCAATAGGATCCGACACTGGTGGATCAGTGCGAGTGCCAGCAGCATGGAATTGTCTCGTGGGCCTCAAAACTTCATATGGTGCACTCCCACTCGATGGGGTCCTGCCACTATCTCCAACCCTAGACACCGTTGGACCGCTAACTAAGAGTGTAGCTGATGCCGCCGAAATATTCGGAATCTTGGGGGCCCGTATTCCCGTGGACTTAGAAGGCCGTAACCCGGTTAATCGGCTCCGCCTTCTGTCCCCAACCAATGTAGTGTGGGATCAGGCTGATCCGAAAGTCGAGTCAAACACTCGCAAAGCCCTCGACGCCCTCGCTAGCTTAGGGGCCGCGGTGGTCCACGACACCGTGCAGGCGTTCGATGAAATTACCGACGCAATAAAACACGGTGGTATTGCTACGGCAGAGGCCTACACAACGTGGCGCCATTTGGTAGACACCAAAGGCGCGGCCATAGATCCAAATGTCTTAGCACGTTTTCACCAAGGTCGAGAGATGTCAGCGCCTGATGTAGAAATAGTTCGGGCCGAGGTCCGGAAACAGGCACCAGCTCTCTATGCGAAGCTTGCAGGTTTCGATGCGATGGTAATGCCAACGGTAGCAATACTTCCACCAACGCTTAAGAGCATTGAACAAGATCCAGAAGCCTATCGTATCGCAAACATGTTAGCGCTCCGCAACACAACACTAGGCAACATACTGCCATGCTGCGCCGTAACCCTTCCAATCCCGGGAGATATCCCATGTGGCCTTATGGTGATGGCACCTGCTGGACACGACAACAGGCTGCTCCGAATAGCCGCAACGATTGAAAAGGCCTTGGGCTCTGGCCAGGGCTAAACTCAGATATATGCTCTTGACTAATATTTATGCGGTTGTACAAAAGGCCCAACGGTTAATGATCGAATATTGAGCATAATCGCCATGGTATTGTGCCTGGATGGTCCGCTTCGGGTCTGAGATCTTTCTGGTACGGTCAACGCAAAGTATTGAATGGCAAAAGAAGAGGGTAAGAAAACACTATGCGGCTAACGAACTACTTATCTGGTCCTGCGCTAACGCTGGGACTGTCTCTTATTGCAGGGCCAGCCCTTGCGCAAGATGCCGCCTTGTCTGGCGCGAACACTGCATGGATCCTGACCTGTACCGCCTTAGTCCTGTTTATGACAATGCCTGGACTAGCACTCTTTTATGCAGGGCTAGTGCGCGCGCAGAACGTCGTATCTGTTTTGATGCATTGCTTTGCTATCTGCTGCCTTGCCTCTGTGTTGTGGTTTGTTTGCACATACAGTTTAGCCTTCAGCGATGGAAACGATTATGTCGGAGGGCTTGGCAAAGCATTTTTGGCGGGCGTCGGCCTAACGTCAATGTCGGGAGATCTGCCAGAAACTGTGTTCTTTATGTTTCAAATGACGTTCGCAATTATTACTCCTGCCCTTATAGTCGGTGCCTTTGTCGAGCGAATTAAATTTAGTGCAGTACTTCTTTTTAGCTTGCTCTGGTCCATAGTTGTTTATGCTCCAGTAGCCCACTGGGTCTGGGGAGGCGGGTGGCTCGGAAATATGGGTGTCCAGGACTTTGCTGGAGGTCTAGTGGTCCATATGACCTGCGGTATCTCGGCTCTCGTGCTAGCGGCTGTCCTTGGTCCACGCGCTGGCTTCCCAGGAGACATCAAACGCCCTCACAGCCCCGTACTAGTTATGATCGGGGCCGCGATGCTATGGGTCGGTTGGTACGGCTTCAACGCCGGTAGCGCACTGGCTGCAGGAGAAGCCGCAGGAATGGCCATGACCGTAACACATATTTCTGCAGCAACTGCCGCATTCACGTGGATGTTGATCGAGTGGCTGAAACATGGAAAGCCCACGCTGGTTGGAATAGCAACTGGCGCCATAGCGGGTTTAGCCACCATAACCCCAGCCTCGGGTTTCGTTGGGCCCATGGGCGCCCTCTTCATTGGCGTTGCAGCCGGGCTCGTCTGCTACTATATGTGCGGAATAGTGAAAAATGCCCTGAAGATTGATGATTCTCTGGATGTGTTTGCGGTTCATGGTGTTGGTGGCGCCATGGGCACACTTCTCACCGCTATATTTGGGACAGTGGCCCTAGGGGGATTAGGGCTCTCAGACATGACCATGGGAGGACAGTTTGGCGTTCAACTTACAGGCGTAATCGCGACCCTGGTCTGGTCTGGTGTCGCTACACTTATCATAGCCAAAATCCTTCAAGCTACAGTCGGCCTCCGGGCGAGCCAAGAAGAAGAAACGGACGGGCTAGATATCGTAACCCACGGGGAAAGAGGGTACGAGCTTTAGCCTCTTAGTTGGTTAACTACACAGCAATATCGTGGCGGCCCCTCTTGGGCCGCCACCTTTCGTTGTAAGGTTGCTTGATAGTATAACCTGGTAGTTTAATGTCCAAGTATCAGAGATCTTGGTCCTAGCCTCGTGGTAAATGCAACTATGATTAATGAACGGCTTAGCTTATTGCGGGATTATCCCTTCCGAAGGCTGAATGCATTATTGGCGGATATTCAGCCCCCCGTCGGGCAGGAACAACTGATAATGTCGATTGGCGAGCCCCAGCATCCATATCCAGAGTTTGTGAACCAAGTCTTGGCAGAAAATTCCAGGCTGTGGGGAAAATATCCGCCCACACCCGGCACCAGGGAACTCCGGGAATCTATTGCTGATTGGTTAGTTCGACGGTATGGCCTGACGTCCGTCCAGATCGACCCTAATAGAAATATTTTGCCCGTTTCCGGGACCCGGGAGGCACTATTTTCAATTGCTCTTTTGGCTACCCCGCAAGGGACCAAAGGGCCTAGACCTGCTGTATTGATGCCAGACCCGTTTTACCAGATCTATTCGGGAGCGGCTCTTATGGCAGGGGCTGAGCCCGTATATATGCCAACTTCGGAGGAAACCGGCTTTTTACCAGATTTGTCGCGCCTGCCGGAAGAAACTCTCCAGAGAACGGCCTTAACCTATGTATGTAGCCCTTCAAACCCGCAAGGGGCCGCGGCAACACCACAGCAATTTAGCCAGTATATTGAAATGGCGAGGAAGTACGATTTCGTTCTTGCAGTCGATGAATGTTATTCTGAAATATACTCTGGAAGGCCATTACCAGGAGTTTTAACTGCGTGCGACCAGCTAAATGCGGTACCCAAAAATATATTGACCTTTCATTCCTTATCTAAGAGATCAAATGTGCCTGGACTCCGCTCCGGCTTCGTAGCCGGAGATCAGCAGCTCATCCAGTCATTTGGACAGCTGCGTCAATACACCGGTAATGCCAGCCCTGGCCCAGTGTTAGCAGCAGCAGCCGCCCTCTGGAAAGATGAAACCCATGTTGAAGTCAATCGCACGCTTTACCAAGAGAAGTTTGAGGACGCCGAGAGATTACTCAGCAAGCACCCATGCTTCTACAAACCAGACGGCGGGTTCTATCTTTGGCTAAATGTCGGTGACGGAGAAGCGGTCACTCAGGCTCTCTGGCAGGAAACCGGGGTGAAAGTAATGCCGGGTAGGTTTCTCAGCGCGGAAAACGGAGATGCCCCAGGGGCTTCATATATAAGAGTGGCATTGGTGCATTCTCGACAGAAAACTGCGGAAGGCCTTCGCCGAATAGAGGCTTTGCTGTAAAGTAAGAACATGGCACGGTCAGCTCATCGCTACCCTTCCCTTTTACCCGCAGGCACAGCGGCCTTCGCTCGCCGCAGGGCCTATGAATTGCTGGGCGCGATTCTTGTAATTGCAGCTGCATCCCTTATGGCCGCCCTAATCTCCTATAATTCCGCCGACCCATCCTACAATCACGCCACAGGCACAGCTCCAAAGAATTGGTTGGGCCTAGGGGGATCATATATATCTGAAATAATGATCGACTCGTTTGGTGCAGTATCCATTATTCCCGCGCTCGCTTTGTGTGGCTGGGGGTGGAGTCTAATACGTCGTCATACTCTCGATCTCGCATGGCTCAGAATAACGGCCGCCCCCTTGCTTATGCTGACAGCTGCGGCTGCCATTGCTTTTATACCTGACGCCCTTCCCCTAAACCCATCTGGGAACATAGGACCAGCCGGCTTTGTGGGAGACCTAATGGAACGCAAACAACTGCTGGCGGCTAGTGCTTTGAACATTCCATTTTGGATTCTGCCTATCTTGTTCGGTGTTATTACAGTGGCCACCCTTCCACTTACTTTAGGGGTGCCATGGGAGGACTGGAAAGCCTTACTTACCCTGGTGTGGAAATCAATCCATTGGCTAGTTCTAGGCAGCTGGCATGGTGTTAGAAATGTAGTGGGACCATTCACTGCGCAAAGTGTCCAAAAAAAGAGAATGAGATCTGCCGCTAAGCAACGGCACCGCAAACCACCCAAAGCCCGCGTTGAGCCCAGGCTCCGCGCCTCCTCGGTAAGCTCCTCTCAGGTGAAAGAGCCGGATCGGGTAAGGGCCGGAACCCGGGAGACCAGGGAACGCCAAGGAAATTTGAGGCTGGATAAAAAACGTACCGAATTACCTCCCTTAAACCTGTTGGCAGCTCCAGACACACCCAGAGGAAATAATGTAGATAGAGGAGCTGAAGAAACGGAAAGAGAGTCACTCGTTAATGCTCTTAGGGAGTATAAAGTGGATGGTGCGATCGAAGCCAGCAGGATAGGGCCCGTCGTCACGAGGCATGAATTTATACCTGAGAGCGGAACCCGGGCAGCTCGCGTAATTGCCCTTTCTGATGATATAGCAAGATCCATGAGCAGAATATCCGCTCGAGTAGCCGTAATACCTGGCGAGAGCGCCATCGGAATCGAGCTGCCTAACCCAAGTCGCCAAACAGTTTATCTCAGGGAACTGCTCGGAAGTGCCGATTTCGAGAATGCCGCCCATCAATTGCCGTTAGCCCTGGGCAAAGATATTGGGGGGACACCAATTGTCGAGGACCTAACAAGGATGCCACACCTGCTAGTCGCCGGCACCACTGGATCCGGCAAGTCCGTCGCTATAAACAGCATGATACTGTCCCTGGTGTATCGTCTACCACCTGAGTCCTGTAGGCTGATAATGATCGACCCAAAAATGCTCGAGTTATCAGTATATGATGGGATACCGCATCTTCTTCATCCTGTTGTTACAGAACCAAAGAAAGCTGTTGTAGCACTTAAATGGGCGGTGAAAGAAATGAATGAACGGTACCGCCTCATGTCAAATTTGAATGTCCGAAACATTGCAGGCTACAACAAGCGGGTACAGGAAGCGGCTATAAAAGGCCAACAGTTAACTCGGACTGTACAGACAGGCTTTGACCACGAGACTGGCGTTCCAGTCTACGAGGAACAACTCCTAGACATGGAGCCATTGCCGTTATTGGTAGTGGTGGTCGATGAAATGGCCGATCTCATGTTAGTAGCAGGGAAGGAGATAGAAATCGCTGTACAATCCTTAGCACAGAAAGCGCGGGCCGCTGGTATCCACCTCATTATAGCAACGCAACGCCCGTCAGTTGACGTTATAACGGGAACCATTAAAGCAAATTTACCTACAAGGATTAGCTTTCAAGTTACCTCCAAAATCGATAGCCGCACTATTTTGGGAGAACAGGGGGCAGAACAATTATTGGGTATGGGTGACATGTTGTATATGGCTGGTGGGGGCCAACTGAAAAGAGTACACGGGCCTTTTGTAAGCGAGGACGAGGTAGAGTTTGTAGCCAACTTTCTACGTGAGCAGGGTGCGCCTGAATACCTTGCAGAGGTCACGGAAGATCCCACGGAAGACGCTGCAGCGGGGCCTGGGGAGAATATCGTGCAAGATGAGCTATATGATAAAGCCTTGCAGCTTGTACTGTCCCAAAGAAAGGCGTCAACAAGCTTCGTGCAACGGCATTTACAAATCGGCTATAATAGAGCAGCACGGCTTATAGAAAGAATGGAGTCAGAAGGGGTGGTAAGCTCTGCAAACCACGTTGGGAAAAGGGAAATCCTGATCCCCTCATCCGAAACCTAATATTTCTCAGAGTTTGACTTCCGCGGTCTAAAACTAAAGGGATGGACATGACTAGTTTGATTGTATTTGTTCTATTTTGTGCCCTTACCCTTAATAGCCCTTCGAGAGCCTACGCACTTGAGTGGTCAGAAATAGACCAGGCCGATATACGCTCTGCGGAGAATTTCTTAAATGAACTTGACACATACCAGGCCCAATTTATCCAGGTTTCGCCCGATGGCCATTATTCTGAAGGCTGGATTTGGGTTCAGCGCCCCAGGCATCTTCGCGTAGAATACGCACCCCCAAATAACCTATTACTCGTTGCGGATGGAACCTATTTGATCTTTATCGACCGCGACATAGATCAAATATCAAAATATTCATACGAGTCAGGTCCCTTTCGTTTTCTACTGAGAGAAGATGTGGATTTAACCAAAGACATGATTGTAAACGCTGTTAGCCGCGAACCTGATTTGCTCCACATTACTCTCGTTGATGAAGACGACTTCAAAGCAGGAGCGGTTACGTTATCTTTCACAGAAAATCCCATGCAGCTAACAGGGTGGACCATCACCGACCCCGACGGACACCAAACGAAAGTTTCTCTTCACAACCACTCGCACGGCCTCGACCTTCACAAAAAGCTTTTTCGATTCACTACATTTGATGAACTTAGAAAGGACTACCGTTACGGAGTATATGATTAGGGTTTCAGCTAACCGCTTTATCTCATTTTAGCTGGTAGCCTTGGGAGGTCTTAACCAACATCTTGGCAGAGCCATTAACTTCCTGCAGTTTTTTTCGCAGCCGATAAATGTGTGTCTCTAGGGTGTGAGTAGGAATGGAGGCTTGATAGCCCCACCCTTGCTTTAACAAACTCTCCCTAGAAACAGACTGTGAACCCGCATGATAAAGCATTTCCAGTATAACTGTTTCCTTCTCGGTTAATCTGACAGACGCACCTGTAGACCTATTGTTCAATAAACTCTTGAGGGGAGCAAAGGTTACCGGACCTATATCGTAGAATACTTGGCCAGTAGTCCCCTCATGCGGCAGCAAGGAATTAACTCGATCTAATAACGTGCCCAAGCGAAACGGCTTGATCACATATTCGTTGGGAAGAAAGCCAACCTGCATGGTTAAAGCTGGACCGGAATTGGGGTCAATAAACACCACCACCGGAGTATTTACCCCCAGTAGAAACCCAAAACTAGAACAGGCGGAACTACAGAGCTCAGTCCCGGGAATATCAAGCAACACTAGGGAAAATTGTTCCCCAGACAAGCAGCGAACGGCCGCGCCCAGAGAGTTGGCCTCAATGACTTCACACGCTTTGTACCGCTCAATAACTTCGACCACACCGCTAGCAAAGACACTATCATGCCCCACCAAAAGAAAGCGGTCCTTTTTCAACTTTCTTGAACCTTCATCATCTCTAGAAAGAAGAACGCGGGCATCTACTAGCCATTTCGTTGCTCGTCTCGCACCTCTATGCCCTTCCAGAATGCCACCCAACCCTCAATATGGCTGGCTTTTGACTTGGGTTGTGGATAGTACCACGCCCCATCCACATTCTCCGATCTTGAAACAACCACGTTATAATAGTGGGCTGTACCCTTCCAACTACACTTTGTCCGGGTCTCGCTGCTTTTAAAATACTGTTTTCTCAAAGAGTCTGGCGGAAAGTACCAATTGCCTTCGACCATTCTGCAAATCTCTGACCGCGCGATTACCTCACCATTCCACCATGCTGCTAACATATATATATGCTCCCAGCAAAATTAATGGGAAAGCCCCAACACCTCTGTAAAGCTAGTAGGTAACCCCGCTTACATATCATCTTCGCGCCGCTTCTCCCTAGGCCCAAATATGGCGCTTCCCACACGCACACTCGTCGCCCCGAAGGCCAGGGCAACTTCAAAGTCTCCGCTCATACCCATGCTAAGGGAAGCTAACTCGTGCCGCAAGGCAATGGCTCTGACCAAACCAAAATGAAGCGACGGCTCGGCATCAACGGGCGGAATACACATTAATCCCCTAACAGGGAGTTTTAAGTCGGACATACAATACTGAATAAGGCTATCTGCTTTCTCCGGAGCCACCCCTCCCTTTTGGGACTCACAACCCGTGTTTACCTGGATCAGTAGTGCCGGGCAAATCCCATTTCGATCTCTAAATCTTGCCAGCTCTTCTGCAAGCTTCACCCGATCAACAGTCTCGATAACATCAAACAGTCGGGCTGCCTCTTTAACCTTGTTGGTTTGTAATTGCCCGATCAGGTGCAGCTTGGCTTCGGGGTAGTTAGCTTTTAGCTCGGGCCATTTCCTAGCAGCCTCCTGAACCCTATTCTCACCAAAAATTTTATGGCCATGCCTTAAAAGGACCTCAATAGGGTTTTTACCTATTGTCTTGGAAACCGCTACCAGCATGGGATTCGCGGCAGCCAGACCCGACTCTCTTATGGCCGTTCTCATCCGAGCTTTAACCTTTTCTATTCTTATAGCAATATCCTCATCACCACTAATGGGAGCCTTTGTATCCATGTTACTATCTAAGCCCTATTTGCGATGGCCAATCGGCAGGATGGCCAGAATAAACAGCCGGGCAACTGTTGCCAAACTCATGAGACACCGGCCACATCTCCCCTTGCCTCCCCTCATATTTATTACCGACCGACAGCGCCAACCTCACCCAGAAGTCATCGCATCTGCCCTCCCAAGAGGTTCAGCTGTGCTGTTTCGTGATTATGGACTGCTTGAGCGAAAGCTCCTAGGCAAAAAACTAAAAGTGATATGTCAGAAAAAAAGATTAATTTTTTTGGTAGCTGGGGACGGGGGTTTAGCCTACAACCTTTCGGCAAACGGCATCCATCTAAGCGAGGTTCACATTCAAACCGTACCTTATTGGCGCGCAAGACACCCTAAGTGGCTTATCACTGTTGCGGCCCACTCGGAGTCGGCGCTTCACAGGGCGGCCATGGCAGGGGCGCATGCTGCCTTGTTGTCCCCAATATTTAAAACTCAGAGCCACCCGGACGCGAAGCCATTGGGCACAAGCCGGTTACGGCGTCTAGTCGCCTCTTGCCCCATCCCCATCTATGCCCTCGGAGGCGTCAACATGAGGACCCAGCGGCTCCTTGGGAACATTAAACTGTGTGGATTAGCTGGAATCTCTTCGTTCGAACAACTATAGCTAACACACTTTCGTTATTTTCAACAAAAGTGGCTGATCTGCCTCTCGACAGCGACCGTTTGGCCATCTATGGTTGCCGCATTGTTAGAGGTTTTATAGCTCGGATTAAACTAAATCTGAGCCAGCCCTACTACAGAACGGATTTTTTGGGCTAAAATACATGAGATATTTAACTAGGACAGCGATCGTTAGCATTGTACTGTCGACAACGGGCTGCAGCAATCTTCCGTTTTCTGACAATAATAATTATGACCTGAGCCAAGTTCAGACAATTTCATCTAGCGCGGTAGATCATTCTGAGGCCCCACCCTCCGTAACCAACAGTCAGACAGCAAATGCAGTCAGCGCCGGCCAAGGGGTGGGCGTGAATGGTTATCTTTGGAGAGCCTGTCTGGACATTCTCTCCTTTATGCCATTGACTTCGGCTGACCCATTTGGGGGAGTAGTAATCACAGACTGGTATTCGCCCCCGAACACTCCCCTAACTCGGTTCAAAGCAACAGCATATATTCTCAGCAGCTCTCTTCAATCAGATGCCCTGAAGATTGCCGTTTTCCGACAGGTGCGGGGAGAGAACGGAGAATGGATTGAATCCGAGGTAAACAGAAATGTTGCTGTCGACCTGGAAAACACTGTGTTGGCGCGGGCCCGCGAGCTCAAAGTAAGGGCCAATCCGCGATAAAGGCTAACGGTACTATGACCAAACAGGATGCTAAGACCGAGACGTGATGGCACGCTACAATCCCGCAAAGACAGAACAGAAGTGGCAGGAGTATTGGAGCAAGAACGAAATTTTCGTTAGCTCTCGGGACGACGGGAAAGAAAAATACTACGTGCTCGAGATGTTTCCCTATCCCTCGGGACGTATCCACATGGGCCACGTGCGGGTCTATACTCTGGGAGACGTTATAGCCCGCTATAAGAAATCCAAGGGCTTCGACGTTCTGCATCCCATGGGATGGGACGCATTTGGCATGCCGGCTGAGAATGCGGCTGTGGAACATGGCATACCCGCCGCCGAATGGACGTGGTCGAATATTGAGACTATGCGCCACCAACTCAAGAGCATGGGCTTCTCGTATGATTGGACGCGGGAGATTGCGACATGCTCCCCAGACTACTACCGACAGGAACAGGCTATGTTCGTAGAGCTGCTCGCCAGAGATCTAGCCTATAAAAAAGAAACATGGGTGAATTGGGACCCCGTTGATGAAACAGTATTGGCAAACGAGCAGGTCATAGATGGGCGTGGCTGGCGCTCCGGGGCCTTGATCGAAAGACGCCTACTTTCACAATGGATGTTTCGAATTACTGCATACGCCCAAGACCTTCTAGACTCTCTTGATAATCTGGACGAATGGCCTGAATCAGTTCGGACAATGCAGGCAAACTGGATAGGAAGGTCAGAAGGACTTAAGATTGAATTTGACTTAGCAAATCATAGTGAGACCATATCAGTTTTTACCACTCGGCCCGACACCCTTTATGGGGCAAGTTTCATAGCTATAGCCCCTAACCATCCCCTGGCGTCACAGCTCGCGGAAAACAATCCCACAATGCTAAGTTTTATCGAAACGTGTAACCGCTTGGGCACAAGCGAAGTTGAGTTAGAAAAAGCTGAAAAATTAGGTTTCGATACAGGGCTCAAAGCCAAACACCCCTTCAGTGGCCAGGAGGAACTTCCCGTCTTCGTGGCCAATTTTGTATTAATGAGTTACGGAACTGGGGCAATTTTTGGGTGCCCAGCCCACGATCAAAGGGACATCGAATTTGCAAGCAAATATAAGCTGCCCATCAAAACAGTAGTTGCACCCTCTGGGGACTTTCCCGACCCCGCCCTACCACCTCATACAGCCTTTACGGGGGATGGGTTGATGATCAACTCCGGTTTTTTGGACGGGATGACTATTGACCAAGCTAAGGCGGCGGTTGCAGAAAAATTAGAGGCCACCAATCAAGGAAAGCGACACGTTACCTATCGGCTCCGTGATTGGGGTGTATCACGACAGAGGTACTGGGGGTGCCCCATACCAGTCGTCCATTGTGACCAATGCGGTATAGTGCCAGTTCCAAAAGGGTCATTACCGGTGCTGCTTCCCGATGACGTGGCCTTTGATCAGCCAGGAAACCCCCTCGATCGACATCCGACTTGGAAACACACCACATGCCCCAACTGCAGTGGAGCAGCCGAACGTGAAACCGATACCTTCGATACTTTTGTCGACTCATCATGGTACTTTTGCCGATATGCCTGCCCCGAATTTAGCATGCCGCTCGATCCAGAAGCCATGAAATCATGGTTGCCGGTGGATCAGTATGTTGGGGGTATAGAGCATGCAATCCTTCACTTACTTTATTCACGATTCTTTATGAGAGCGCTGAAAGAATGTGGATATGTCAGCTTTAAAGAACCCTTCACTGGCTTGTTAGCCCAGGGCATGGTGTGCCATGAAACTTATAGAGACGACTCTGGATGGCTTTATCCTGAAGAAGTAGAGCAGACTGAGGCAGGTAATTGGCAACGCCGCGACAACGGGCAGCCTGTCCAAAGTGGTCGCTCCGAAAGTATGAGTAAATCGAAAAAGAACGTGGTTGACCCGGGATCCATCCTTAAAACATATGGTGCAGATACAGCCCGGCTTTTTATGTTATCGGATAGTCCACCCGAGAGGGACATAGAATGGACAGAAAGTGGAATTGAAGGGGCTTGGAAGTTTGTTCAAAAAGTGTGGCGCATCGCTGAGAGTTATGAACCTATTGAAAGACAAGCATCAAAACAACACCCCAAAGACTCTAGTCCACAAGTTATACAATTACGCAAACATACCCACCAAACCATAGCCGCAGTGACCAAAGATATCGAAAGTTTCCGCTTTAACAGAGCAGTGGCGGGCATAAGACAACTTACTAATGCCATAGCGGCATTTCAAGAAAACGGCAGTGGCGCCCAACAAGCGAAGTGTGAGGCTCTCGAAACCCTCGTTAAGCTTATAGGCCCGATGCTGCCCCACTTGGCCGAGGAAATGTGGGAAAGGTTAGGCTTCAGCGCCAGCCTAGCTCAAGAAAGCTGGCCCTTACCAGATACGAGCCTGCTATCTTCTCAAACGGTTACCATGGCAGTGCAAATAAATGGAAAACTGCGAACCACTCTAAACATGGCCACGGATATTACCTCAGACCTGGCCCAAGAAAGAGCGCTGGCCGATCCAGTCATAAAAGCACACATTGGAAACCGAGAAATCAAAAAGGTAGTGGTGGTGCCTAACCGTGTAATTAATGTGGTTCTGTAGACTAATCTTCACTTTGTTATCCGTAGCCCTATTTTCTGGCTGCGGATTCCAACCCCTTTATGGCAGCCGCCTGGGTGAGTTGGTGATGGCTGATTTATCCTCGATAGAGCTTGCCCCCCTAGACGGCGTTATAGGCGTGCAGCTACAAAACACTTTACACGATCATCTGCAACTCAATGACCGAAAGGCAAAGGCATATAAACTAGCCTTAAACTACGAGACAGCAAATTACCCAATGATAACAGGCCAGGACAGTCAGATAGGTCGTTATACTATGATCCTGACTGTGGGCTACACACTTATCGAAGTTTCTTCTGGCTCCATGGTCATGGAGGGTCACACCAGCGCCCATGCCAGCTACAACGTTATTTCAGATAATGTTTACGCGACCTTTGTCGCGGAGGAAGAGGCTTCCCTTCGCGCCGCCAAACAAAACGGTAGCCAAATAGCCAACCTCTTATCCTTTCACTTCTCTCGGAAGAATCAAAAGTCACAGGGGGCACGGTGAAAATACCACCGCGGAATATAGAACAATTTATACAGCAATCCCGAACGAACGTCCGTGCCATATTGCTGCATGGACCGGACAGGGGTCTGGTAAAGGAGCGGAGCAACACCATCATAAAAAATAGGCTTGGTAGCCCAGTGGACCCCTTCCGACTCGCCGAGATCCCGGCCGAAAACCTACGAAAGAACCCAGGGCGTCTTGCAGAAGAATCCGCCACTTTGCCACTAACGGGCAATAATAAGATCATCCGGGTCACTGACGCAGGAGAGAAAGATCATAAAACCTTCACGGCTTTCCTATCCGACGGTGATCCCAATTCACTTGTTATAGTGCTGGCGGGCGAGTTGAGAGGAACGTCCAGCTTGCGACGCCTATTTGATAGCAACTCCGATTTGGCTTCCATCGGATGTTACCCTGATGAGGCCCGTGATATACGTCGCTTGGTGCACGAGTTTTGCGATCAATATAATATTCGTGTGACCCCCGAGGCCCTGGAGTATTTAGCTCTGCATCTAGGTTCCGATCGTATGGTTACACGCCAGGAGTTAGAAAAGCTCGTGGTGTATTTGGGACCAGCAGACCAGATTACCGAGACCGATGCGATGGCTGTGATCGGCGATAGCGCGGCACATTCCCTGAATGTTTTTGCCATTCTCGTGGCAGATGGTGACCAGCAGCAGTTAATGAGAACATGGGCAAGCCTCAGGTTAGAAGGAATCAGCCCTGTTCAGATCCTGCGCTCGACTTTGCGCCACTTTCAACGCCTACATCAAGTGGTGGCCAATGTTATTGGGGGTGGCTCTCCCTCTGCCTGTATAAAAGCTCTTCGCCCGCCTGTACACTTTTCGGTTAGGGACGCCTTTGAGCGCCAAGTGCGAGCCTGGCATCCGGATAAATTAAGACGCGCAATGTCGATTTTAGCCGACGCAGAAGAGTATTGTAAGAAAACAGGTGGCATCGGCGATGTTGTCACTGGTATGGCATTTTTGAGAATTCTTAACGCAGCCCGAAAGATTGCCGGTACAAAAACAACAGGCGGTCACCACTGACCTCTTACTTTCGCCTCGATTTTCCTGAGCTCTGCAGGGTTTGAGTAACGAATGCGTACTTCTCCTCTTTGTCCCGACCCTTTTATTGAAACCTTCATGCCAAAGACTGTCGTTAAAGCACGTTCCAGGCTTTCAGTATCTGGACTACTATCGCGACCTGTCTGGCCCCTGGCCTTACCAGGGCGGTCCTTAGCTAATTGCTCGGCTTGCCGGACGCTTAGGCCCTTTTTTCTCACCACCTTCGCTAACGATAACGGATCTTCCGCCGATAGAATGGCCCTAGCGTGACCAGCCTGAAGATCACCTAACTCCACCCACTCCTGCACTTCGTCGGGAAGTTGCAGCAGTCTGAGGGTATTGGCCAGGTGACTCCTGCTCTTACCAACCCTTTCGGCCACCGACGACTGTGTCCCCGCAAAATCTTCTATAAGCTTGTGGTAGGCACGGGCCTCTTCCATGGGGTTAAGGTCATGCCTTTGAAGGTTTTCAACAAGCGCTATTTCCAATGACTCGCTATCTTTCAGTTGTCGAATAATCACTGGGACCTCATGGTATCCAGCCAACTGAGCCGCTCTCCATCTCCGTTCACCAGCCACGATTTGGTAGCTGCCGGTTCCCTGGGGGTCAGGCCGTACTAAAATTGGTTGGAGTATGCCATTGGCTGTTATTGAATCGGCCAATTGTCTTAGCTCAGAATCATCGAATATCGACCGTGGCTGGCCCGGATTAGGCACCAATTGGTCGAGGTTCAGTTGCTCTAAGCCCGCCTTATTTGTTTTAGGGGCCAGCCCCGAGGAAACTGTATTGCCCAGAAGCGCGTCCAGGCCTTTCCCTAGGCCACCGCTACCTTTACTGCTCATAACTTCACTCTACCCCGTCTCGTTTACGAATTTCATTGACTAGGCGCATGTACGCCCTGGCTCCACTGGAACGATGGTCGTACAGTAAAATAGGTTTACCGTGTGAAGGTGCTTCTGACACGCGGACATTTCTTGGGATTACCGTATCATAGACTTTGGATCCAAAGTGCGACCGCACATCCTCTTCAACCTCCTTCGACAACCTGTTCCGCTGATCATACATTGTTAAAAGTAATCCCTGAATTTGCAGGCCAGGGTTAAAATTCTCCCTAACTCTTTGCACCGTGGTCATTAGTTGGGATAGCCCCTCTAGGGCAAAGAACTCGCACTGCATAGGAATTAACAGATTATTCACCGCTGTCATGGCGTTAAGAGTAAGTAGGCCCAGGGAGGGAGGACAATCAATAAGTAACTCCTCATAATCAGCAGCCACCGTCTCAAGGGCGGCCCTAAGACGGAAAGCTCGATCAGGTTTATCTACTAGCTCTAATTCCGCGCCCGTGAGGTGAATGTCTGATGGTACTATAGACAACCCAGGCACCTCAGTTTCGATGGTGGCCTGACCTATGGTAGCCGCTCCCATCAGCACATCGTACATAGTGTGGAGCCTTTGAGCGGGTGGAATGCCGAGACCTGTGCTAGCGTTTCCCTGTGGGTCCAAATCCAACACCAAGACCCGCCGCTCTATCGCAGCTAACCCAGTGGCCAAATTGATGGTCGTCGTAGTCTTTCCAACGCCTCCTTTTTGGTTGGCTACGACAGTACCACCGCCGTAACCAGGGCTAACCACTTGTTTTACTTCAGACATTTACCTGCCTTATCTGAGATATTGCTAATATGGCCCCCGTTGGATTAGTTACGCTCGGATGCCGTACGACCTCAAACTCCCAAAGCCTTGCCGCTTCCGCCAGCTCACTTTCGAACCGGCTGCCCCTTTGCAACAAAGCGACCCCTTCAGGCTTTACCCAACGGCGCACGTCTCTCAACAACTTGTGCAACGGTGCAACCGCTCTCGCGGTCACCACATCCGCCTGATTTGGCCGCCTT